>CAMAJC010000031.1 GCA_945835425.1 uncultured Clostridia bacterium | reverse complement strand
ACAAAATGTCAAGAGTTGTACCAATTTTTTCCCGGCGCAGGCGGAAAAAATGCTTCCAACAGAAGCTATTTGTCCGCTTTTCATATGTCAGAGTTCATATAATATCATATTTCGCAATGTAATGTCAAGAGCTTTCCAAAAAAGAATGAAGAAAACTGAGAAAAATCTGTTTTATCAGGATTTCTGTTTTTTCACCAGGCGTATTCAGTCGTATTTTCTCAGTTTATTGTGTTTATTCTGCGCCGTCCTGACCTTCGCCCAGATGCTCCAAAATCAACAGCTGTGCGTCGTCATAATAAAATGTCCCCCAATAAGGGCCGCTGGGGCCGTTTCGATGTTCCCATTTGATGCCGGCCTGTTCGCCCTTGGGAGTCGGGCGCAGGGACGGTCTGGCGCCGCCGTCGTAAACGTACAGGTACCCTTCCTCCGTCAGCCAGCCTGTGACCTGTTCCCGTTTCAGCTTGGCCATCCGGGAGGTATCGATCAGGGTGTTCAGCGATGAGACCAGCCGGGAGATCGAAACGCCGCCGGGTGTTACCGGCACTTCGTCCAGCTGCTCAGCAGTCAGGGAAAAGGGCAGCTTGCCGTCCGGGAGGATTTCGCCGGTCTCGGGGTCGACGGCCATCTTTTCCGCAGGCTTCTGCGCTGTAAAGGCCAGCAGCTCCGGCAAGCGGTCGATGATCCATTGCTGGGCGGAGACGGCGTAGTAAATACCGGGATAAAAAGCGTCGTCCTTCCAGACGATGCCGATCGACTGTCCGCCGGATGTCGGCCGAAACTTGCCGTCCTCCTGCGCCAGCATCCCGTTTTGTTCCAGCCATTGCTGGGCGCGCTTAAACGGGATTTTTTTCATATTTTCCGTGCCGCCGAACTGATAGAGATGCTCCAGAAACCGGCTGAGGGAGACCGGCTTGTCCGCAGGTTTGACCGTTTCCAATTGCTCCTGCGTCAGCGCAAAGGGGATTTTTTTGGGAGCCGCGGACGGCGCCGCCAGCTCACCGTTTAACACCTGCCCCAAAATGTCGCTGACATACCGCAGGCACCGGGAAATCCGCGTCTGCTGCAGGCAGGAATCCGCCGGTTCGTCCTCTCCGGTCAGGGGGTTAATCCCGTCCGCCATCTGGTCAATATACCCCTTTGCGTGCTCCAAAAGCCGTTTGTCGTCCATCGTCTGCCTTGTCCCTTCTTTTGTTTTCTATTCTCAGTATATCATATTACGAAGCACTTTGCAACGATTTATATAAAACTGCCGCCGATAATTTTTGAAAAAACGCGGCAATATTTACAAAATATCCTGTTCTTGCCCATAAAAATGTGATATAATAATAGCCAAGAAATCTCTGATTTATTCAGTTTTCTGCTTTCTAATAAGCGTATCCGGGCGTGTTTTCTCCCGCCTGCGGCGGGAGAAAACACTTTAATCAGGGTTTTAGTCAGAATCTTTACTTTCTTGTATACTGCATCAGAAAGGATGTGCTTTTATGGAAATGGTCAAAACGAAGTATGGGACGCTGCACGGCAGGAAAAAGGATGGCTGCTACACCTATTTTGGAGTGCCCTATGCCCAGCCGCCGGTCGGAGAGCTGCGCTGGAAAGCGCCGCAGCCGGTGAAGCCCTGGGAGGGCGTAAAAGAGGCGGAAAGCTTCCCGCACCGCGCCTGGCAGATGGTGCAGACTGCGCCGAAAGACGGCAAGGGAATCAACTATGCCCGCGAGTTTTACTCCAATCCGGCCTTCATGCCGCCGATGGACGAGGACTGCCTGTATCTCAATATCTGGCGTCCGCTGACCGGGGAGAAGCTGCCGGTGGCTCTGTGGATTCACGGCGGTGCGTTTATCAATGGCTTTGGTTCCGAGCTGGAATTTGACGGCGAAGCGTTTGCCCGCAAGGGTGTTATTCTGGTCACGATCAACTACCGGCTGGGCGCATTCGGTTTCCTCTGCCATCCGGAGCTGGCGGCTGAGGACGAAAACGGGCTGTGCGGCAACTACGCGATTCTCGACCAGATCGCGGCGCTTAAATGGGTCTATGAAAATATCGAAAGCTTCGGCGGCGATCCTTCCCGCATCACGATTTTCGGCCAGTCGGCAGGCGCCATGAGCGTCCAGACCCTGCTCTCTTCGCCTCTGACCAAGGGAATGATTGCCGGTGCGATCATGCAGTCGGCAGGCGGCTACCAGTCGGGCATCAACCGGGATGTGCCGATGGCGGAAGCGATGGAAATCGGTAAGGACTTCGCCCGGCTGACCGGCTGCGAAAACCTGGCCCAGCTGCGCGCACTCAGCCCCGAAGCGGTGATGCAGGGCGTCGGCGCTCTGATGATGGAAGGCATGAAGAGCGGACGCGGCCTGCCCTTTACGCCGGTTATCGACGGGTATGTCCTCTGCAAGGGCTACAACAAGGTCGTCGAGGACGGCGATCACCCCGATATCCCGTACATGATCGGCTCCTGCGGCAACGACCTCGGCCAGACGCCGGAGATGGCGGAAAACGGCGGCCACAGCCAGCTGTACTACGGCTGCATCAACTGGAGCCTGAAAAACGCCGAGCTGGGCAGAAAGCCCGCTTATGTCTATTATTTTGACCGCAAGCTGCTGGGCGACAACAGCGGTGCCTTCCATTCCTCCGAGCTTTGGTATGTCTTCAAGACGCTGGACAGAAGCTGGCGGCCCAAAGCGCCGGGCGATTATGAGCTGGCCGAGCGGGTCAACAGCTACTGGTGCAACTTTGTCAAGACCGGCGACCCCAACGGCGCGGAGCTGCCTTACTGGAAGCCCTGCAGCTGGGACAGCCATCATGTTCAGCGGCTGGATGTCGAGAAGTAAGGCAGGGGATGGCGATGGATTTTCTGACCCTGGCGGCCAACCGCCACAGCTGCCGCAGCTTTACGGAAGAACCGGTTTCCCGCGCGGATATTGCCCGCTGTGCAGAAGCGGCAAGGCTTGCGCCCTCTGCCCGCAATACCCAGCCCTGGCGGATCGTCATTGTGGATGAACAGCCGCTGCTGGGAAAGGTACAGGAGCAGACCTCGGATGAAGAGCTGCATCTGAACCTCTTTACAAAGGGCGCGCCGGTCCTGGCGGCATTTGTCAACGAAGGAATCCCCTATGAGCCGGTGGACCGCGGCAAGATGAAAGGGGACAACTACACCAAAAGCGATATCGGCGGCGCGATCCTTTCTTTCTGCCTGCAGGCGGAGGAACTGGGGCTTGGGACCTGCATCATCGGCTCGTTCTGCGCCGACGGCGTCAAAAAGCTGCTGGGCATTCCGGCAGAAAAAGGGCTGGATTTGATGGTAGCCCTCGGCCATCCGGCTCCCGGCGAGGTGAAAAAGCTGCGCCGGCCGGCAGAGGATGTTCTTTTCTATAACGGCTATCCGGCGGATAAATAATGAGAAGCGGCTGCAGGGATTCCCCGCAGCCGTTTTTCCATACACATAACAAAAAAGCTCCACGGTATCCCGTGAAGCTTTCTGGAGCTGTTAACCAGATTCGAACTGGTGACCTCGTCCTTACCAAGGACGTGCTCTACCGCCTGAGCCATAACAGCGCCTCTTTATCCTGCCGTCGTTCCCGACAGCTTTTATATTATAGCATGGGAGTACCAATTTGTCAACACTTTTTTGCATCTTTTTATCATTTTCCCGGAAATAATCGGTTTGCTGCAAACAGCCCGCTTGTGCGCCATCAGACGGCCAAAGAAAGATTTTGGTAAAAGTTATAAAAATCTTAAAGGATCCATCGCTTGTCAAGGGATGGGGTTTCGTGTATAATGGGATTAGGAAACCTTGGCTATATATAGAAATACGCTTCTGAAAGGAAAGATTTTGCGCTTACTTTGGGTTTCCCATCTGCTGAACGGAATATAGGAAGAAAGGATGGTCCTGGTATGAAAAAGATGACCGTCTGTTTATTAAATGATTCATTTCCGCCGACGATCGACGGCGTTGCCAATGCTACTTTGAATTATGCCCGCTGCATCCAGAAAAGCCACGGCCGGGCGGTTGTCGCAACCCCCTGGTACCCGGGCGTCAAGGACAAGTACCCCTTCAAGGTCGTCCGCTACGCCAGCGCCGCCATGACCAAGCGGCTCGGCTACCGCGGCGGCATCCCCTTTGACCCGCGGATGCAGACCTATCTTGCCCGGCAGGATATCGACGTGATCCACACCCACTGCCCGTTTATGTCCACGGTCGTCGCCCGGATATTGCGGTACAACACCGGCGCGCCGATTGTTTTTACCTATCATACCAAGTTTGATGTGGATATTGAAAAGCGGGTCGCCTTAAACCCGGTGCGGAATATCTCCTTAAAGCTGCTGTTAAATAATATCAACGCCTGCGACGAGGTCTGGGTCGTCAGCGAGGGCGCAGGTGAAAACCTCAAAAGTTTAGGCTATGAGGGCAAGTACATCGTTATGGAAAACGGCGTCGATTTTGAAAAGCGCCGCACCGATGCGGGAACGCTTGCGCAGATGCGGGAAGAATACGGCATCCGCGACGGTCAGACGGTTTTCCTGTTCGTCGGACGGATGATGTGGTACAAGGGCGTGCGAATCTCGATCGACGGCCTTGCGGGCGCGAAAAAACAGGGCGCGCAGTTTAAGATGTTCTTCGTCGGCGACGGAGCCGACCGGGCGGAAATTGAGCAGTACTGCAGGGAAGTCGGCATCGCGGAGGACTGCGTTTTCACCGGCGCGATTCAGGACCGCGAAAAACTGCGCAGTTACTTTTCTCTCGCCGATCTGTTCCTGTTCCCGTCGACCTATGACACCAACGGCATCGTCGTCCGGGAAGCCGCGGCCTGCAGCTGCCCGGCGGTGCTGATTCGCGGAAGCTGTGCCGCCGAAGGGATCACCGACGGGCAAAACGGCATTTTAATAGAAGAAAACGGCGCGGCGATGACCGAAGCGGTCCTGGCGGCCTGCGCTGACCGGGAGAAGCTCCGCGAAATCGGCGCCCATGCGGCGGAGGAGATTTACCTTTCCTGGGACGAGGCGGTCGACCGGGCCTGCCAGCGGTATGAGACGGTCATTGCCCGCTATACCCGCGAAAAGCGCAGCAGCGTCCTTGAGCAGGAGATGCGGGAGCTGCGCGAGTTTTATGAACAGCGCAAGAGCGAGTATGTCCGCCGCTATTACCGTTTCGGGCGCCAGCTCACCGACGGCGGCTTTAAAAACGCCGGTAAGACCGTCAAAAGGATGGTCGCCGGGAATATCCGCCTGCCGGGCAGCGGCAAAGATGAGAAAAAGTAAGACTGTTTTTCAAGCGAAGCGTACCGCAGGCACATATGGCGCTGTACATCCGGAAAAGCGCCCTGTGAGAGGTTTTTATGGAATACATCATCCGCGAAATGACACCGGCGGAATATCCGCTTTTGGAGGATTTTCTGTATGAAGCGATCTTCCAGCCGGACAGGAGAAACCTGCTGCCCCGGTCGGTGATTCACAGTCCGGAACTGAAAGTCTATATCGAAAATTTCGGCGCCCAAAAGGACGACCATTGCCTATGCGCCGAAGCAGACGGCAGGATCGTCGGCGCCGTTTGGGTGCGCAACATCCCCGGCTACGGCAGCATCGACGATACCACCCCGGAATTTGCCATCTCCCTGCTGGAGGACTGCCGCGGACAGGGCGTCGGAACCGCCCTGATGCGGGCGATGCTGGCCCATTTAAAGGCAGCGGGGTACGAAAAAGCGTCTCTCGCGGTACAGAAGGCAAACTACGCCCTGAAAATGTACTTCCGCGTCGGGTTTCAGATCGTGGGCGAAAATGAACAGGAATATATTATGGTGCACGACCTGCGGGAATGACTGCCTGCCCGGCATCATATTTATTCCGAAAGGAGCTTTTTATGTCAACCTTGGTTCCCGTATTGATCGTCGGCGGCGGTGCGTCGGGCATGGCTGCGGCCATTACAGCGGCTTCACACCTCCCGCAGGGCAGCGTGACCGTTTTGGAGCGCGGCGCCAGAGTCGGGCGCAAGCTCCTGGCCACCGGCAACGGACGCTGCAACCTTACGAACCGTTTGGCCGCCGAGGACCGCTATCATGGGAAAGACCCGGCCTTTGTCCGGAGCGCGTTCCGCCGTTTCCCGGTCAAGAGTAACCTCGATTTTTTCTATAAAATGGGGCTGATGACGGTGGAGGAAGAGGACGGGAAGATGTACCCGCGCTCGCTCCAGGCGGCAGCGGTGCTGGATATCCTGCGGCTGGAGATGGAGCGGCTGGGCGTACAGGTGCAGACCGATGTGGAAGTGCGCGGCATAAAGAAAACGGAGAGCGGTTTTCTCCTCGACGGAGCCGACCTCAAAACCGGTGAAGCGAAGCGCTGGAACGCCCGGAAGGTCATCCTTGCCTGCGGCGGCGAAGCGTCCGGAGGTCTCGGCGGAAGCGATTTGGGCTACAGGCTCTTAAAATCCCTCGGCCATCCGGTGACGGCGCGGCTGCCCGGCATCGTCCAGCTGAAAACCGACGTGACCGCGACAAAGGGCCTCTCCGGCAGCAAGTTTGATGCGGCGCTGACGCTGACCGAGGGCAGGCGCATCATCCGCCAGGAACAGGGTGAACTGCTCTTCACCGATTACGGCGTGTCCGGGCCACCGGTCATGCAGCTTTCCGCGTCGGCCGCAAGGCTTTTAGACAGCGGCAGGAAAGCACAGCTGTTTATTGACTTTGCGCCCGATTTGGCGCAGGAGCGGATCACCGGGATGCTGACCGGGCGGCGAAAGGCCAGACCGGATAAGCGGCTGGAGGATTTCATGACCGGCTTTGTCCCGAAACGGCTCGGCCAGTGCCTTTTAAAAACCGCAGGCGTTCAGCCGCTCTCGCGGCCTGCGTCCTCCTTAAGCGACGCCGAATGTGGTGAGGTAGCCCGGCTAATGAAGGCGTTTCCGCTCGCCGTCACCGGCACCAACGGCATGAAAAATGCCCAGGTGACCATAGGCGGTGCCGAGACAGCCTTTTTTGACCCGGAAACGATGGAATCGCGGCTGGTACCGGGGCTCTTTGTCACCGGCGAGCTGTACGATATCGACGGCGACTGCGGCGGCTTTAACCTCCAGTGGGCATGGTCGTCCGGCAGGCTGGCGGCAGAGGCTGCTGCAAGGTAATAAGTAAAAGTGAATAGTGAATAAGTAAGGTATGGCGCGGTTCGCGGTGTCATACGACGCCTTAAGCTTTTGTTTCCGGGGCCGTACGCCTTGGCCCAGGATTTTCTGTTCCCTCATCGGTCACAGAAAACCACAAAACCTGCGCCATGATTCAATAGCATCGTTCCTGCAGGAGACTTGTCTGATTTATGCGGTTTTATCTGCGCTCGGATAATCACACGTCTGCAGGGGATACGGACAGCCGGTATTTGTATTGCCACATTTTATTCACCGGTTGTCCATTGACATTTTGCCGCAAAGCGTATACAATGAAAAAAAGTGAAATCCCCATACAGAAGGGAAGGTAAATATGGATTTAGTAATTATGGCGGCCGGCATCGGTTCGCGTTTCGGCGGCGGCATCAAGCAGCTGACCCCTGTAGGCCCACATGGCGAGGTCATTTTGGAATATTCGGTGCATGACGCGCTGGAAGCGGGGTTTGACCGGGTGGTTTTTATCACCCGCAAAGATTTGGAACAGACTTTCCATGAAATCGTCGGCGACCGGATCAGCGCGGTCTGCGATACGGCTTATGCGTTTCAGGAGCTGGACGCGCTGCCGGAGGGCTTCACCCTGCCGGAAGGCCGCAGCAAACCCTGGGGTACCGGCCAGGCGGTGCTGTCCTGCAAAGGGATTTTAAATGGCCCGTTTGCGGTCATCAACGCCGACGACTATTACGGCAAGGAAGCGTTCAAGCTGCTGCATGACTATCTCGAGGCCCATGCGGACGAGGAAAACGCTTACTGCATGGCCGGTTTCATTCTGGGCAATACTCTCTCCGACAACGGCTCGGTCACAAGAGGGGTCTGCCGGGTGAATGAAGAGGGCTATCTGACCGGCGTCACCGAGACCAAAGGACTGGTCAAAACGCCGGACGGCGCAGCGATTGAGCAGGACGGGACCCTGACCCCGATCGATGTGAACAGTCATGTTTCGATGAACCTCTGGGGCCTGACCCCGCATTTCCTCGACCGGCTGGAGGAAGGGTTTACCGAGTTCCTCGGAGGGCTCAAAGAGGGCGACGTCAAGAGCGAGTACCTGCTGCCCGGCGTCATTGACCGGATGATTCAGGAGGGAGCAGCCAGCGTCAAGGTGCTGGAGACCCACGACAAGTGGTTCGGCGTTACATATGCCGAGGATAAGCAGACCGTCGTCGACGCTTTCAAGGCGCTCCATGACGCAGGCGTCTATCCCGAAAAGCTGTTTTAACGGTAGGGTGCGGCCCTTGCGGCCGCCCGCATTTTCCAACAGAAGAAACGGAAAAGAAGTGAAAATAACCATGCAGAGGATACTGGGCTACATGCGCAAGGCAATCCAGGAATTTGACCTCATTTCCGACGGCGACCGGATTGCAGTCGGCGTTTCCGGCGGCAAGGATTCGGTGGTGCTGCTGACAGGCCTTGCACAGCTGCGGCGGTTCATCGGCATCGACTACACGATTGTCGGCATCACCCTTGACCCGCAGTTCGGCGGTGTGCCGGGGGATTACAGCGCGATTGAAAAGCTCTGCGCCGACCTCGGGGTCGAGTACCACGTTATTCCCACCGAAATCGGCCAGATCGTCTTTGACGTCCGCAAGGAACCGAACCCCTGCAGCCTCTGCGCACGGATGCGGCGCGGTGCGCTGCACGACAACGCCAAGCGGCTCGGCTGCAACAAGCTGGCGCTGGGACACCATTATGACGACGTGGTCGAGACGTTTGTCATGAATCTGTTTATTGAAGGGCGGCTGGGGTGTTTTTCGCCCAAGACCTGGCTGTCGCGGAAGGAGCTTTGGATGATCCGGCCGCTGGTTTTCGCGCCGGAAGCGGATATCCGCCGGGCTGCGGCACGGGCTGGCCTGCCCATCGTCAAGAGCAAATGCCCTGCCGACGGCCACACCTCCCGCGAGGACACCAAGGAGTTCCTTGCCCGGATGGAGCGGGAGCACGACGGCTTTAAATTGCGGCTGTTCGGCGCGCTCCGGCGCAGCGGCCTGGATGGCTGGGGCTATCCGCCGGAGGACCGCTCCCATCGGAAGAAAAATGCTTCCAAAGAAGAAAATATGGCTGAAATCGGACAGAAAGGATGACCTGTATGTTCAGTAAGGATTTTTTGACCTCTCATGAGAACCGCTCGTTTGTGACGATGGTGCTGGGCTTTATGACCCTCATCAGCGCGGCGGCGTACCTCATCTACCGCTACAACAGCGAGCGCCTCTACCGCGAAAAATGGAAGGATTACGACGACTGCGGCGTTGTATAATGAAAAGGGAAGGTCTTTTGGGCCTTCTCTTTTTTATGTATATTTATTTCCCCGCAAACCCGTCGGGAAATACGGATTTTTTTGCAGAAAGCCCTTGACTTGGAGTTTGCTCCTGTACCTTCATGTTTTTTCCGCCGATAGGCGGAGAAAACATCTTTTCGCAACTTTGAGAAAATTGCCAAAAACCCTTGACTTGGAGTTTGCTCCAGATGGTATAATAAAGCCAGCAAAGAGGAAAGAAGGAGAATTATGGAGAAATATGAGAATCTGACGCTGGACGCCGAACGTGCGCTGTACGGCATCCATGACGCGGAGGTGCGGAACTGCCTGTTTGACGGGCCTGCGGATGGGGAATCGGCGCTGAAGGAGGCAGGCGACCTGCGGGTGGAAAACTGCGACTTCCATCTGCGCTATCCTTTCTGGCACGTCAAAAACGCGGTGATCGAAAACTGCCGCATGACCGACACCTGCCGGGCGGCGCTGTGGTATGACGATAATGTGACCATCAAGGACTCTACCCTCGGCGGCATCAAGGCTCTGCGGGAGTGCGACAATTCGGTTTTAAGCGGCTGCGAGATCGTTTCGCCGGAGTTCGGGTGGATTTGCCGGGGTGTGAAAATCGAAAACAGCACCCTGAAAAGCGAGTACCCTTTCTTCCAGTGCCGCGGCATGGAAATCGACGGCCTGCAGATGCAAGGCAAGTATTCCTTCCAGTACGTCGAAAACGCCGTCATTCGGAACTCGGTTCTGGACACCAAGGACGCATTCTGGCACAGCAAAAATATCACCGTCATCGACTCGGTGGTCAAGGGAGAGTACCTGGCCTGGTACAGCGAGGGCCTGCACCTGATCCGCTGCAAGATCATCGGCACCCAGCCGCTCTGCTATTGCAAGGGCCTGGTGCTGGAGGACTGCGAGATGGAGGGGTGCGACCTGTCTTTTGAGAACAGCGAAGTCACCGCGACCGTCCGCGGCCATATCGACAGCGTCAAAAACCCTGTCCACGGCAGCATCACAGCTGATTCCATCGGCGAAGTGATCCTCGACGAGAACCTCTGGGAAGGCGCAGACTGCGCGATTCAGGGCTGATATCAGCATAACAAAACACCGGAAACCTTTTGCGGGCTTCCGGTGTTTTTCCTGTTTATTTTATTTGCCGAGATCGAGGCCGAACTTTTCCGAAACCATCCCGGCGAGGAACGCAGCGGCGTCTTCATATCCGCTCCCATCAGGGCAGGAAAGCCCGCGCCAGGAAGCATAATAGACGATATCTTCCTCGACTTCCTCAGCCTTGCCGATCATCAGATCGTAGAGGGTATCGCTGGCGGCAGTGAAGCGGATGCCCTCTTTGTCACCGGCAGGGAAGCTGCC
>CAMAJC010000030.1 GCA_945835425.1 uncultured Clostridia bacterium | reverse complement strand
CGAAAGCCATTTTTAGCGAAAATATTGCATAAAGATGGCAGCGATTGATGTACATTATGTACAAAGAAATGGATACCTGACCATTAAACCCGGTTCCAAATTGCTTTTGCCATGGCAAGGCCGATCTCGGTGCCCTGGCAGCATTCCTCCATGCCCTCAAATTCCAGCGAGATGTAGCCGTCGAAGCCGGAGTGCTTGATCAGGCGCAGGATCTCCCAGACGTCCATATCGCCCTGGCCCAGAATCGAGCCGCGGAGCATCTTGCCGCCCATCGTCTCAAACCAGCTGCCATTATTGCAATTAAACATCTCGGTCTGGTCCGGGAGCAGGTCTTTTTTGCGGATATAGAAGTCTTTGAGGTGGATCATCTCGGCCAGCGGCAGGCACTTTTTGACCGCTGCGACCGGGTCTTCGTCGACGCAGAGGAAGTTGCCGACGTCAACCGTCATTTTGAGGTTCGGACGGTTGATCGCTTCGATCAGCCGCAGGACGCGGTCGGAGCCGTTGATGAAGAAGCCGTGGTTTTCCATGACGATGTGGATGCCCTTTTCGGCGGCGTAATCGCAGAGCAGCGCGCCGTTTTTGACCATCTGCGGGAACTCGGCGTTGAAGTTGTAGATCGTGTTGGTGGAGAAAGGTCGGCGGAAGGACGCGACGTCAAAACGCATCCGCTTTAAGCCCAGCTTTTCGGCGGCGTCGATATGCCGTTTGATCCGCTCGATCTCTGCCTCCTGCTCGGCCTCGTCGGTCTTTAACAGGTCGCCGTTGACCGAATAGGTGGAAATCTCGATTCCCGCGGACGCACATTTCTCGCGGACGTGGTCAATAAGCTCCATATTGAGCTTTCGGTCGGGCGTGACAAAATCCAGATGGAACGGCACAAACTCGATGTGCTCGCAGCCGTGGGCCGCCGCAAAATCAATGACATCATCCACATTCATCCGCCCGTCTGCCATAGCAGGATCGAGGCAGTAACAGCTCATACCAAGTTTCATATGTAAACCTCCATTACCCTCCCGGCGTAAATGCCGGGCGGTTTTATTTTCCCGGGAAATACCCGGGTGTCATAGCCATTATAGCGAATATTTCCCGATTATGCAAGGCCAAAATAAACAAAATTATTCGCCGCCTTCGGCCATGCCACGCAGCCTGCCGATATCCAGCAGCTGGACCGACTTCCCTTCCCGGGAAATCAGGCCGTCTGCATAAAACTGTCTCGTGATGCGCATCAGCTGGCGGTAGCTGCACCCGAGAACCGAGGCCGCGTCCCCATAGGAACCGGTAAAAACCCCGTCGTTCGAGGCCGCCAGCAGATAATCCGCAAACCGCTGGGATAAACTGAGCAGCTGCCGCTTATTGCCCTCCGACGCCGCATTCATCTTCTGCATCAGCATCCCGGCCAGATATTTATACAGCGCAAGGTCCTTTTCCATCAGCGGCCGGTCGTACTTTACCCGCAAAAAGGTGCAGTCCTTCGCCGCTTCGACGTGGTTCGGCGACGGACACGGGCTTAAGTACTCCACATCGCCCAAAAGGCTCCCGTCCCCGGCATCCGCCAAAACCAGCAGGAAAACCTTCCCGTCCCGGCCCAACGAATAAATCCGCATCTGCCCTTCCAGCAGGAAATAAAACCCCGGCGTCTCCTCTCCGGCCGAAAGAATTTCCTCTCCGGCCGAAAAGCGCAGGTACTGGCGGGAATAGCTCTCCCAAAAGGAGAATTTTTCCTGGATATGCTGCTCCGCCGCCAGCTTTTGCAGCCGCGGCGTTTCTGTTATGATTCGCATCGGTGCAGCCACTGGTCAAACCAGTTTGTGATCTCGCGCAGCCTCCGAACACGATGACGGGGTTTGCCGCTGCGGGACAGCTCGTGATTTTCGCCATGGAACAGGCACATCCGCGCCGGTACCCCGTGCATTAAAAGCGCTTGCAGCATCTGCACCGCATCGCCCATCCAGCAGCGGTAGTCCTCATCCGACTGGATAAAAAGGGTCGGGGTGACAGCCTTGTCGGCATATGCAAGAGGCGAATGCGCCCACATCTTCTCCGGGCTGTTCCAGGGGTCGGCCTGAATCGCAGAGAGGTTGTGATAATAGCCGATATCGGTGGTCAGGCATTTGCTGATGTAGTTCGCGATACTGCGCTGGGAGGCGACAGCGGCAAAACGGTCGGTGTGGCCGATGATCCAGTTGGCCATGAAGCCGCCGTAGCTGCCGCCGGTCATGGCGACGCGCTTTTCATCGATCTGCGGGACGCGGCGAAGCACCTCGTCGGTGAACTCCATGATGTCGTTATAGTCCCGGACGCCGTAGTTATCGCCGTAAATGTCGGCAAATCCGCCGCCCTTGCCGCTGGAACCGCGGGGATTGCAGAAGAAAACGATGTATCCAAGCCCTGCCCAGTACTGCATCTCATGGAAGAAACCTTCGCCGTAAGCGGTCTGCGGGCCGCCGTGGACGTCCAGAATCGCGGGATAGGTTTTATTCTCATCAAAATCAGCGGGACGGAGCACCCAACCGTCGATCTCGACACCGTCTTTGTCCACAAAGGTGAAGTGCTCGGTGTGGGCGATCTCATGCTCCGCAAGATAGGCCGCGTTAAAACCGGAGAGCTTCTGCACCTGTCCGTTTGCCTTGCGGTAAAGCTCCTGCGGCGCGTCCTTTTCCATGCCGATGAAGAAGATGTTGTTGCCATGGCCGCGGGCGCAGCTGACAATATTCACATCATCCACCAGCGTCTCGATCTCACCGGTGAGGGTCAGGCGGCAATAGCGGCTGTGATAGCCGACCGTCTGGACAAAGTAAAAGCCGTCGCCGCCGGAGAAGCTGCTGCCGCCGCCGGCAATGTCGCTGCCGACCGGACCAAGGCTGGGATCGGGCGCAGACAGCAGCGTGAAGGTTCCGTCCGGTGCGCAGCGGTAAAAGGCAGGGTTTTCGCTGCTGCCGTACTTCTCGCCGGTCGCGGCAGTGAAAACGATCTCATCGCCCACAAATTCCGCGCTGCCGACGCGGTAGCGGTTTTCCAGCGGGACTTCCACGGCGGTTTCCGCAGCCAGGTCATAAATAAACATCCGGGATTTCTGGGTGTCCATCGCGGTATATTCATTGCCCCAGAAGACGACCTGCTGATGATCGTCCCGCAGGGTAAAGCCGTGAAGGTCAAAATAATCGGCGGTCAGCAGCTTCCGGGTGTTTTCCCTTACATCGACAAGGTAGAGCCCCAGCCGCTTTTTGTTGACGACGCCGCGGCCATTGACCCAAAAAGGCAGCTCGTCAAATACCTCGTAGTCCTTTTCCTCCTCCAGTGCCTTCATCGCGGCAGCCTTTTCGGCATCATCCATCCCGCTCAGATCAGGGATGCGCAGGTCCCGCAGGCCGCAGACCAGATAAACGTCCTCCGAAACCGGGGTCAGGTCCGAAGCCGCAAAGGGCAGGACAAAGGCCTCCTCCGCTTCACCGCCGGTGAGGGAAATGCGGTTATAGACGGTGTATTTCTCGGCAGGAGTCGACGGATGGCGTTTTTTGCGGTCAGCCGGGAAAAGGATGGTGTCCTCATCCAGGAAACAGGGCGCCTTGCCATCCTCGCCTGCGGTCAGCCGGTAAAGGGCAGGGCTGTGGCTTTCGTCCCAGACCCAGAGGTCGGTGCGGTAGTTATTATCCTCGATGCTGCCCTCGGTGACGGTCAGGACGGCCTTTTTCCCCGACGGGGAAAGGGTCAGGCTGCCGAGCTTCTTTATCCGGGCAAAATCTTCGATTGCAACTTTCTTCATGGTCAAAATATGTCCTTTCAGTTTATTCGTTTTTCGCCAGCTGGTCGCGGATTTTGGTCACGACCAGGTCGAGCGCCACCGGGTTTTTGCCGCCGTTGATGACGAAGTCGGCCTTGGCGCGGGACGGCTCGACAAACATATTGTGCATCGGCTTGACGGTGGAGAGGTACTGGCGGACGATCCCTTCGATGTCCCGACCGCGCTCCTTCATGTCCCGCACGACACGGCGCAGGATCCGCTCGTCGGCGTCGGTCTCGACATAGATTTTGATGTCGAAGAGGTCCCGCAGCCGCTTGTCGGCCAGGACCAGAATCCCTTCGACGATGATGATTCTTCTCGGCTCCACCCGCTGGGTTTTGTCGGAGCGGTTATGGACGGTAAAATCGTATATCGGCATCTGAACCGCGACGCCGCTGCGCAGCTTGATTAGATGCTCGACCAAAAGCTCGGTCTCCAGCGAATCGGGATGGTCGTAGTTGATCGACTCCCGGTCGGCCATCGAAATGCCGTCGTTGCGGCGGTAGTAGTTGTCGTGATAAATAACTGCGATATCGTCTCCGAAGGTCTCCTGCAGCCGGGCTGTAAAGGTCGATTTCCCTGACCCGGTCCCGCCTGCGATGCCGATCATCAACGGTTTCATGGCAGCACTTCCTTTCCGTTTTTTCATCTCTATTAGCATATCGCTTTTTGGGGAAAAATGCAAGGGGCTGAAAAAAGAGTTTGCACAAAAGGAAAATTCTCCACGCAAAATCTTGACAAACAGCACTCTATCGTTTATAATATATGAGATGTTCCACGCCGCCATGGCGGAACTGGCAGACGCAAGGGACTTAAAATCCCTCGGTGGCAACACTGTACCGGTTCGATCCCGGTTGGCGGCACCACAAAAGCTCCTGTGAATGTATATTCACAGGAGCTTTTGAGTTAAGTGTGCCTTGCGGCACGAGAAGTGCGCTGCGCGCGTGAAGCTGCTTCGCAGTGAAGTTTGTTTCACAAGTGTTTTTGGTACGCTAAACTTCACAATCAGCATTAGGAAAACACCTGTAAATTCTGCATTTTCGGAGTTTGCAGGTGTTTTTATCCCCAGAAAATCCTTTCTTCCCTTAACAGTTCCTCCGGCGAACGGACTACCCGCGCACCGTCCCAATGAGGCGGACAGAGGTTGCGGTAGTCCAGGGTCAGGTACCGGTCGTCAATCAGCAGCACGACCCCGCGGTCGGTATCGGTGCGGATAACCCGGCCGGCGGCCTGCAGCACTTTATTCATGCCGGGATAACGGTAGGCGTAGTCAAAGCCGCTGCCGAATACACCTTCGCAGTACTCCCGCAGTTTTTCCTGCCGCGGACTGACCATCGGCAGGCCGACTCCGACTACCGCCGTCCCAATCAGCCGGGAGCCGGTGAGGTCAATCCCCTCGCCGAACACGCCGCCCATGACCCCAAATCCCAGCAGCGTTTCCTTCGGTTCCTCGGCAAACTCGGACAGGAAAGAGACACGAGCCGCATCGTCCATGCCGGTCTGCTGGACAAGGGTGCGCACCTCCGGATGGGCGCTTTCAAACAGCTCCAGCACCATGTCGAGATAGGCGTAGCTGGGAAAATAAACCATATAATTTCCGGTCTTTCCCTGCACCATGGCATAAATATAATCGGCAACTGTCTGGGCGCTCCGTTCCCGGTCTTTGTAGCGGGTGCTGACCCCGCGGGCGATGAACAGACCGAGATTTTCCCGCGGAAACGGGCTGGGCAGGGCGATACAGCGGGCCTCGGTGCAGCCCAAAACGTTCTGGTAATAATCCGGCGGCGAAAGGGTCGCGCTGAACAAAACCGCCGCCCGTCCCAATGAAAAGCTGCCCGCCAGGAAATCCGACGGGTCAAGGCAGAGCAGGTTGATTCCCGCTTCTTTTCCCCACGCGGCGCACTGGGTCACATAGTGGTCGTCGTAACCGTCGGCCACCCGCAGAAAGTCCTGCACCGCAAAATACAGGTCGAGCACCGCGTCGTGCTCCTCCCCTTCCTTATGGTCATCGAGGTACTCCTGCATCGGCTGGGCCAAAAGGGAGAGGGATTTCACCAGGCTCTCCGGCGGCATCTGCTGGAAAAAGGTGTGGTTTTCCTCCTGCATACAGAGGGTGTGCATCTCCTCAAGACTCGCGATCACCTCTTTGAGCAGCGTTTTCAGCCGCGATTTTTTGCGGCCGAGGATGCGGGAAGTCTCCTGAAACTGGGAAAGATAAAGGGCGCAGGAGTACATGTCCCGCGCACGGTCCGGGAGGTTGTGGGCCTCGTCCACCAGAAAGAGGTACTCGCCGCTCGTCTCAAAATACCGCTTGAGGGAGACGGTCGGGTCAAAAAGGTAGTTGTAGTCCCCGATCAGCAGGTCGCACCAGAGGGACAAATCCAGCTGGAACTCAAAGGGACAGAGGGTCAGTTCCTTTGCCAGCCGCTCGATATCGGCGCGGCCATAGCTTTCCTCCTCCAGCGCCCGGGAAATCCCCTGCCGCAGACGGTTATAGTAGCCGTTTGCATAGGGGCAGCCCTCAGGCGTACAGTTGCGCTCTTCCAGAAAACAAAGCTTTTCCTTGGCGGTCAGAGTCAGGCTCCGCAGCCGCAGCTCGGACGACTGCCGCAGAATCCGAAGGGCGTTTTCCGCAGCGGCAGCGGTCGTCCCGCGGGCAGTCAGATAGAAAATCTTGTCGCCGAACCCCGCTCCGACGGCTTTCAGCGCCGGGAAGATGGTGCTCATCGACTTGCCGATGCCGGTGGGCGCCTGGCAGAGCAGGATGCCTTTATCCCGGAAGGTGCGGAAAACTTCCCCTGCCATAGCCCGCTGGCCGGGTCGGTACTGCGGGAACGGGAACTGCAGTGCTGAGAGCGAATCACCCCGGTCCTCGCGCCAGACCTGCTCCCGCTTGGCCCACGGCGCATACTGGGAAAGCAGGCCGCAAAGATAGCTTTCGGCCTCCTGCGCGGTCAAATCTTCCTGAAACCGGACAGTCTCCTCCTCATCGACCTGATAATAGGTCAGCTGCACGCGGACTACTGACAAAGATTCTGTCTCGCAGAGGATGGCAGCGTAGATTTTCGCCTGCGCCCAGTGCTCCGGGTGTCCGTCCCGCTCGATAGCCCCGGCAGTCGTCTTGATCTCGTCGATCGTGCGGACGCCGTCGGTATCGGTGAAGATGCCGTCGGCGCGGCCCTCGATCTGGTAAGGGACGTCGCTGACTGTTCGCTCAGCTTTGAGGAAAACCTCGCTCTTGTAGTCGCTTCCCTCTTCTTTTTTATATGCAGCCTGCAGCTTGCGGTGAATCCGCGCGCCTTCCTGCGCACGGTCAAAGCCTGCAAACCGGCTGTCGATGCTGCCGCTGCGCAGCAGAAATTCCGCCAGCTCTCTGGCTGACAAGCGAACCTGTTCCAAACGGACACCTCCTTTGCACACTGGAATTATTTACTATATATTTACGAAATTATCCTTTTACTTTTAGCAATATTGTGATATAATATAGAATATAAATAAGAGAAAACCAAAAATCATCCCGGAAAGCTGTCAAGGGTTTTCGGCTGCATGGCGACCGCAGGTCGCCGCTACAAGATAGCATTAGGATTATTTTACCATGAACAAACACATTCCCGCGTAAAAAAGTGTCCGAAGACTGCGAAAATTAACCGCGCAGTTTGCTGATACAAGGCGAATACAAAGCTATTTTTACCACAATGTACCCGGCGCGTTCGCCCAGTGTATGCCTCTCCGGGCCGAGCCCGATGGCACTCGATGTCCTGTCGGACATCTGCCGATCATCGCGAACAAGAAAGTTTTTGAAGCTGTCCGCAGGACAGCGCAGCTTCTTTTCAAAAGGCTGGAAAGGGGGACAATTTATGAAACTTACGTTTATTGGAGCGGACCATGAGGTTACGGGAAGCTGCCACTGCCTGGAGGCGTGCGGCAGGAAAATTCTCGTGGATTACGGCATGGAACAGGGCGTCAACGTTTTCGTGAACGCCGATATGCCGTTTTCACCGGCTGACACCGATATCGTGCTGATTACCCATGCCCATATCGACCACACCGGGCTGCTGCCGCTGCTGTACGCCCACGGGTTCCGCGGACGGATTTACGCCACCGGCGCGACCACCGAGCTGTGCGGGATCATGCTCCGCGACTGCGCACATATTCAGGAATCTGATGCGGCCTGGCTCAACCGCAAACGGAAGCGCGCAGGCGACCCGGAAACCCAGCCGCTGTATACGATGCAGGACGCTGAAGGGGTGCTGCAGCTGTTCACACCCTGCCATTACGGCGAAACGGTGGAGATCGCACCGGGCATCACTATCCGGTTTCTGGACGCAGGGCACCTGCTGGGGTCGTCCAGCATCGAGGTCTGGATAAACGAAGCAGGTGTTTCCAAAAAGCTGATCTTTTCGGGCGATATCGGCAACCTCAACCAGCCGCTCATCAAAAACCCGGTCTATCCGGAGGACGCGGACTATGTAGTCATGGAATCGACCTACGGCGACCGCAGCCATGGGCCAAAACCGGATTACGAGGCTTCTCTGGCGGAGATCATCCGGGAGACGCTCTCCCGCGGCGGCAATGTGGTCATCCCCTGCTTTGCGGTCGGACGCACCCAGGAGGTGCTGTATTTCCTGCGCAAAATCCGCGCGGACAACATGGTGCCGGGGTTTGAGAAGGTCGACGTCTGGCTCGACTCGCCGCTCGCTATCGAAGCGACCCGGATTTTTGACAAGATGACGGAGGAATGTTTCGACGACGAGACGCTGGAACTGATTGGCAAAGGTGTGAACCCCCTGCAGTTCGACGGCCTGCGGGTCGCGATCACCAGCGAGGAATCCAAATTCATCAACGAGGACCCCAAGCCGAAGGTTATCCTTTCGGCGTCCGGCATGTGCGATGCAGGCCGCATCCGCCACCATCTCAAGCACAACCTCTGGCGGGAAGACTCCACCATCGTTTTCGCCGGGTATCAAGCGGTCGGCACCCTCGGACGTGCGCTCCTGGACGGCGCGAAGAGCGTCAAGCTGTTCGGTGAGGAAATCCATGTCGCCGCAAAAATCTGCCGGATCGACGGCATCAGCGGCCATGCCGACCGTGAAGGGCTGCTGCGGTGGATCGGCGCTTTTAAGGAAAAACCGAAAAAGGTGTTTATTGTCCACGGTGAAGACCTGACAGCCGACGCTTTTGCTTCAGCGCTCCGGGACAGAATGGGTCTGGACGCAGAAGCGCCGTTCAGCGGCTCGGTATTCGATCTGGCGGCAGGGCGCTGGATTCTGCGCGGGGTACCCCAGAAAATCCAGCGGCTGGAAAGCAAGTCCAGCCGGGCAAGCACAATCTACGGGCGGCTCGTTGCAGCCGGTCAGCGGCTGCTCGCCGTTATCAAACAGAACGAGGGCCTCGCCAACAAAGACCTCGCCAAGTTCACCGACCAAATCAACGCCCTCTGCGACAAGTGGCAAAGGTAGTTTGGGGTTACGGTCGCTTTTGAAAGAAGCTTCGCTGTCCTACGGACAGCCGCAAAACTTTCTTGTTCGCGACGTTCGCTCCTGCTACGCAATCCGCTCGGCCCGGATAATCTTCACCCAGGCGAACGCGCCGGGCAGCTGTTTACGGCTATTTCTTGAGACTGTAGCGGCGACCTGCGGTCGCCATCAAAATCACATAAACCCAGCAGGACTAAAAAGAAAAAACGGACATTTTCTTATGTCGGTGGCGACCGCAGGTCGCCGCTACAACAAGTAAAAATGAAAATACAGTTTTTCGGTGGGAGAAGTATACTCCCACCGTTTTTATACGCCGAGTTTCAGAAATTCCTGGACAGCGGTTTTCGTTCCTGCGAGGATGGAGGTTTTGACGTTGAAATCGGCGGGTGTCCCTTCCATCGTCATGAGCACGCCGCCTGCCTCACGAAGGATGCAGGACGCGGCTGCGTAGTCCCAGGGCGAGAGGATGCACTCGAAAAAGAGGACGTTGCGGTTGGCGGCGATATAAGCAATGTCCAGCGCGGCACTTCCCTGCCGCCGCAGGTCCATCGATCTGGGCAGTACTTCCCGCATGGCATTGAAGGTGCGCTCGGTCTGTTCCGGGTTATAGGGCGAAGTGCCGAAGCAGACAAGCCCTTCTTTCATCCCGCGTTCCTCTACGTGGAGCGGCTGGCCGTTCAAATAGGCGCCTTTTCCCTTTTCGGCCCAGTACATCTCCTCCCGGAACGGGTTGTAAACGACGCCGAGAACCGCTTCGCCGTCCAGCGCCAGGCCGACCGAGACCGCGCTCATCTGATAGCCGCAGATGAAGTTGCTGGTGCCGTCAATCGGGTCGATGATGAAGGTGTAGCCCTTGCCGACGGTTTTGCTGCCGTCCCCTTCCTCGCCGAGAAAAGCGGCGTCCGGAAAGGCTGCGCCCAGCTCCTGAAACAAAAACTCCTGTACGGCCACATCATAACGGGTCACATAGTTGGCATGTCCCGGCTTTGCGGTGACGTCACCCTCCGTCAGTCCTGCGTCCAACATGATCTGTCCGGCGCGGCGGACGATTTCCCGAATGGTATCCAGCATGATAAAAATCCCCTTTTCAGCTATTTTTAGCGCTCTGTACTGCGCTGTCCTGTTCCAGTATAACACATCCACCAGCGGCGTGCAATCGCACAAAACAAAAACCTCCGCCCGTTTGGGCAGAGGCAGGTTTGCGCATGATGCTTTACAGCAGCGCACGGATCGGGGTTTTGACCGCTCTCCGGCGCCAGTTGCAGTGGTAGGTCCAGTGGTACATGATGACCGACAGGGCCGCGCCGCAGCAGACATCGACAATCGAGTGCTGTTTTAAAAACATCGTCGACAGGCAGATCAGGATGGACAGGACGACGATAAAGCCCTTCAACAGCCGCTTACTGACAAACAGCGGCGAACGGAGCACCGCCATCATGATGCACAGGGTCGCAAAGACGTGAATCGACGGGCAGACGTTGGTCGCGGTGTCGATCTTGCGCAGCATGACGACGATCCGGGAGCAGATATCATGCCCGGTCACCATCTCCCGCAGGTTGATGCCGTTGGGAATGACCGCGTAGATCGCAAGGCAGATGGTCATGCCGGTAAAGAGCATAAAGCAAAGGTCCAGAAATTCGTCCTTGCTCCTAAACATAAAGTAGCCGATGACCGACGGAACCAGAATAAACCACCCGAAATACGGGATGACAAACAGCGAGTTAAACGGGATCAGATCGTCCAGGGGACAGGTGATTCT
>CAMAJC010000029.1 GCA_945835425.1 uncultured Clostridia bacterium | reverse complement strand
GACATTTGCTTTTTTCCCTGCGTGAACGGGGCTATTTAAATCGCGGCGCGAACCGCGCCGCTCCTTCACTTCACTCTCCACTCTCCACTCTTCACACTTATTCAAGCTCTTCACACTCAAAAAGGCTTGTTTCCGACATTATTTCAGAAAGGTGATATAAATATGATTTCTATTGCAATCGACGGCCCTTCCGGGGCCGGGAAAAGCACAATTGCCCGTATGGTCGCCAAAGACCTCGGCTACCTCTATGTCGATACCGGCGCGCTCTACCGCACCATCGGCCTGTACGCCGTCCGGAAAGGCGTTGACCCGGAGGATGAAAACGGGGTATCGGCCCTGCTGCCGGAGCTGGATATCCGGCTGACCCATGAAAACGGCGTGCAGCAGGTCTATCTGCTGGGCGAAAACGTCTCGGAGGAAATCCGCAGGCCGGAAATGTCCAAAGCTGCCTCGAACGTTTCCCGACACCCGGCTGTCCGGGCTTATCTGCTGGAAACCCAGCGCAAACTCGCCCGGGAAAACAACGTCCTGATGGACGGTCGGGACATCGGCACCGTCGTCCTGCCGGATGCGCAGGTCAAAATCTTCCTGACGGCTTCGGCGGAAAAACGGGCGGAGCGCCGCTATAAAGAGCAGATCGCCAAGGGCGATCACTCCCAGACCTATGAGCAGGTGCTCGAAGCCGTTATCCAGCGGGACTACAACGACTCCCACCGTGCCATCGCGCCGCTGAAACAGGCGGAGGACGCCGTACTGGCGGATACTTCGGAGCTGGACCTTGAACAGTCGGTGCAGCTGATAAAAGACATCATCCGGGAAAAATGCGCCGCCCTGTGACCGCCTGCAAAAGGACAGAAAGGATTTATTATGACACCATTTTATTCTATCGCCAAAGCCGTGACCCGTCTCATCTCCCATCTGTTTTACAAAATCAAATATGAGGGGATCGAAAACATCCCGACCGACCGCGGCTTCATCCTCTGCTCCAACCATGTCACGATGTTCGACCCGATCCTCGTCGCCGTCCGCGTCAAGCCTCAGTGCTTCTTCATGGCGAAGGAGGAGCTGTTCAAGAACAAGTTTGTCTCGCTCATCATCCGCGGCCTGGGCGCTTTCCCCGTTTCCCGCGGCAAGGGCGACACCGAGGCGGTCGACAAGGCCGTAAACTATGTCAAAGAGGGCAAGGTCGTCGCCATCTTCCCGGAGGGCACCCGCAGCAAGGACGGCCACCTTCAGAAGCTCAAATCCGGCGCGGTCGTCATCGCGGCCCAGACCGGCGGCGGCCTGCAGCCCTGCGTCATCAAGATGGGCGAGAAAAAGGGTCTGCGCCGTCCGGTCGTCATCCGCTATGGGCAGTTCATCACCCACGAGCAGCTCGGCCTGACCGGCAAGGTTCCTTCCCAGATTCGCGCCGCCAACAAGCTTCTTACTTCCTCCCTCCAGACGATGCTGGACGATATTCAGATTTAATGAATAATGAATAGTGAAGAATGAATAATGAATAATTATGGTATCCGGCTGCGCCGGATGGATTTAATGATACCGCTCACGAAAGAAATAAAGCAAATATCTGATAATTTTGTTCTCGCCCGTTTAATGCATAGTTTCTGAATTTATCTGAACTCCCATCATTCGAGCGGAAAGCTGCGTTTCTGTTACTTGCTTTCTTTTTGCGTGTATGAAACTATTTAAATCGCGGCGCGAACCGCGCCGCTCCTTCACGTTTTCCCGGTCTTTTCGCAGAAAAGTGACTGCGGCAGCAGTCAAGGGAAAACTCCACTCTCCACTCTCCACTCTTCACACTCAATTAAAAGTTTCATTCTTTTTGGAAAGGAACGTTTAGGAATATGTCTGACACCAAACACACCATCACCCTTGCCCGGTCGGCAGGCTTCTGCTACGGCGTAAAGAGGGCCGTCGACAGGGCTTTTGAGGTGGCAAAGACCGCCGAAAATGCCGTCACCCTCGGACCCATTATCCATAATCCTCAGATTGTCTCGAGACTCGCTGCCCTGGGCGTGCCCAGCGTGTCCTCTCCTGCGGAGACGCTGCCCGGCCAGACGGTCATCATCCGCTCCCATGGCGTCGCCCAGTCGGTCTATGACCAGCTGGAAGGACGCGAGGTCGTCGACTGCACCTGTCCCAACGTCGCCCGCATTCATCGGATCGCCCGGGAAGTGACCGCGGCAGGAAAGGTTCTGCTGATCGCCGGCAACCCCGACCACCCGGAGGTGCAGGGCATCGTCGGCCATGCGTCCGGCGAGGTTTATGTCTTTCAGGACGAAAAAACGCTGATCGAAATCCTGGAAAAGCTCCGCCGGGAAAATAAACAGCAGATCGCCGTCGTCCAGCAGACCACCCTGGGACAATTATTATGGAAAAATTTACAAGGAATTATCGAAAGGTACTATACAAACGCCGAGGAATTTGATACAATATGTAATGCGACCAATTTACGGCAGCAGGAAGCTGTTTCACTGGCGGAAAAATCTGACCTTATGATCGTCATTGGAGGACGGGAAAGCTCGAATACACAAAAACTTTACGAAATTTGTGCCCAAAACTGCGAAACTGTAGCGATAGAATCAAAAACAGAACTTGACAAAAGTCAGATTTTACGCCATAATAATATTGGCGTTACTGCCGGTGCTTCTACCCCGGCTGATATAATCAAGGAGGTTTTAACAACCATGAGTGAAATTCTGGAAAATCAGGAAGAAGAGCTCTCCTTCGCGGAACTCTTCGAACAGTCTCAGACTGAAAAATTATATAACGGGAAAAGGGTAAAGGGCATCGTTTCCAACATTGCGCCAAACGAAATCCATGTCGATATCGGTGCCAAACAGACCGGTATCGTTCCTGGCTCTGAACTGTCTGAAAACGGCGACGTCACCCCCGACAGCTTCCACATCGGGGATGAGATCGATCTGGTCGTCATGAAAGTCAACGATCAGGAAGGTGTTGTCACCCTGTCCAAGAAACGCCTGGACGCGGAAGCCAACTACCTCGCTGTATGCAAAGCATACGAAGACGGCACTGTCCTGACCGGTACTGTTACCGACGTTATCAAGGGCGGTATCCTGGTAGCCGTAAACGGCCTGAAGGTATTCGTACCCGCTTCCCTCGCTTCCGACAGACGTACCGAGGATCTCTCCGTACTGCTGAACAAGGAAGTTTCCTTCAAGATCATCGAAGTAAACGACCGCCGCAGACGCGCTGTAGGCTCCATCAAGGCTGTCCTGGCTGAAGCCAAGAAGGCAAAACAGGAAGAGTTCTGGGCAAACGTTGAGGTCGGCAAGGTCTACACCGGTGAAGTCAAGTCCATCACCTCCTACGGCGCATTCGTCGATCTGGGCGGTGTTGACGGCATGATCCACATCACCGAGCTGTCCTGGTCCCGCATCAAGAGCCCCGAAGAGGTCGTCCATGTCGGCGATACCGTCGAAGTCTATATCAAGGACATCGACACCGAGAAGAAGAAAATCTCCCTCGGCTACAAGAAGGCAGAAGACAATCCCTGGGAAATCTTCAAGAGAGATTACCCTGTTGATTCCATCGTTCCTGTCAAGATCGTTTCCATCACCACCTTCGGTGCTTTTGCACAGATCATCCCCGGCGTTGACGGCCTGATCCACATCAGCCAGATCGCCAACGAGAGAATCGCAAAGGTTTCCGACAAGCTGGCTGTCGGCGACGTTGTTGACGCTATGATCATCGACATCGATTACGACAAGAAGAAAGTCTCCCTGTCTATCCGCGCTACCCTGGACGCTGAGCCTTCCGAGGAATAATCTGAAAACGATTCCCCTATTTGCGAAACAAAATCCCTCCTGCTTATTGCGGGAGGGATTTTTTCTTGCGTATTGCACAGCCATCGGGTATAATATAAGAGAGGATAGAAATATGGAGGAAGGTCTATTCTGCGGTTTGTCGGCACCCTGAAGCAGGAGGGAATGTGATGGAACCAAAAACGCTGCAGGCCATTCTGGTTCTGCTCACGCCGCAGGTCATTGCGCTGATTATGGAGCAATACGGATGGGATGAAGCATATGCCGCCGAACGGTTTTATGCGTCCAAGGTTTACGCCGGTTTGGAACAGGAGGAGACCAAGCTCTGGCACCTCAGCCCTCTGTCGCTTTTTCAGATGTTTATGGAAGAGGAGCAGACCGGCGGTTTTACTTTCCCCGAGGAGGTATAAGGATGAGCAAGGAAGGCACCTTTTTGGTTTACTGCATGGAGATTTACAAATATGCAAAAAAGCTGACCGGCAAAGAGGTCGCTGCTTTATTTCAAAAATACAAGGTTTCAGAATATATTCTGGACTGCTATGAAGCGCTGCACACGACCGGTGAGAATTATATCATCGCGGATATTGATGCATATATTGCCGTCCGGCAGTCCGCTTAAAAACCATTGCATAAAAACGCCCCGGAAAAGACCTGTACGGCAGCTTTTCCGGGGTATTTGATTATTCTTTGATTCTGCCGCAGCGCATGGCGTTGAGGATCGCCAGCATCGCGACGCCGACGTCCGCGAACACTGCCAGCCACATGCCGGTGATGCCCAGGGCGCTGAGCACCAGAATCGCCAGCTTGACAACCAGCGCGAAGACGATATTCTGATAGACAATACCCACCGTCTTGCGGGCAATCCGGATGGCGGTGACCAGCTTGCGGGGATTGTCGTCCATCAGGACGAGGTCTGCCGCTTCGATCGCCGCGTCCGAGCCGACGCCGCCCATGGCTGCGCCGATATCCGCCAGCATCAGGACAGGCGCGTCGTTGATGCCGTCGCCGACGAAGAGGGTCTTCTTGCCGGAAGCGGCGTTTTCCTTCATGATCTTCTCGCAGAGGTCGACCTTATCCTGCGGCAGCAGCCCGGCGTGCAGACGGGTGATGCCGAGGGTATCGGCCACCGGCTTTGCGGAAGCGGGGCTGTCGCCGGTCAGCATGACGGTCTGGATGCCCATCCGGTTCAGGGTCTGTACCGTCTCTTTCGAGGTCGGCTTCAGCTCGTCGGAGATGAGGATATAGCCGCAGTAGACGCCGTCCTCCGAGAGGTGGACGACGGTGCCGGGATGGGTGACTTCCGGGGTCTGGATGCCGTGCCGCTCCATCAGCCGGGCGTTGCCGCAGAGAATTTTCCTGCCGTCCACAAGAGCGGTGACGCCGTGGCCTGCGGTCTCCTGATAGTCGGAAATGCGCGCCGCGTCAAGCTCTGAAACGCAGGCTGCCCGCAGCGACTGGGAAATCGGATGGCCGGAATAGTATTCGCACAGAGCCGCCTTTTCCAGCAGTTCTTCTTCTGTAAGGCCCTCGGGGTGCACCTCCGTGACCGAGAAGGTGCCCTTTGTGAGAGTGCCGGTCTTGTCCATGATGACGGTGCCGACCTTGCTGAGGGTTTCCAGCGAGTTGCTGCCCTTGGCGAGGATGCCGCGCCGGGATGCGCCGCCGATGCCGCCGAAGAAGGAGAGCGGTACCGAAATAACCAGCGCACAGGGACAGGAAACGACCAGGAACATCAGTGCGCGGTGAATCCAGCCGCCGAAAGGCTCATGGAGGATAAGTGGCGGCAGGAATGCCAGAAGAACGGCTGCAAGTACGACCGCCGGGGTGTAAACCCGCGCGAAACGGGTGATGAACGCTTCGGTTTTTGCCTTTTTGGAGGCGGCGTTTTCGACCAGTTCCATAATCCGGGCGACGGTCGACTCTTCATAGGGCCTCATGACCCGGATATCGAGGACGCCCGACTGGTTGATACTGCCCGAGAGGACTTCGCTGCCGGGGACGGCGCTGCGGGGAACCGGCTCGCCGGTCAGGGCCGAGGTGTCCAGCATCGAGCTGCCCTCGACGACCACGCCGTCCAGCGGAACACGCTCGCCGGGACGAACGACGATGATGCTGTCCGACTGGATATCGGCCGGGTCCTCCTCGACGATTTCCCCATCCCTGCGGACATAGGCCACATCCGGCGCCAGGTTCATCAGCTCGGTGATCGAACGCCGCGACCGGTCGACCGCGCAGTGCTCAAACAGCTCGCCGACCTGATAAAACAGCATGACCGCCACCGCTTCGCCGTAATCGCCGGTAAAGAAGGCGCCGATCGAGGCGATGCACATCAGGAAGTTTTCGTCAAAAACCTGCCCGTTTTTGATATTCAGGACGGCCTCTTTCAGCACGCCGAACCCCAGTATCAGCCAGGCCGGCAGGAAAATCAGCAATCCGCCGTACCCGTCAAAAAACGGCACCAGGGCCGACAGAACCTCTCCGAGGATAAAAATACCCGCGCCGGTCAGGATGCGGTGCAGGTCCTTTTTCTGGCTGCGGGTCATCTCCCCGTACAGCCTGCGCAGCTTTTCCATATAAATGAACCCCCCATTTTTGGAAAAATATACCGGGATATGCTCTCCCTGCCGGGACAGAGAGAGCATAAGTCCGATGATTACAGGTCGATCTTGCAGTTCCGGTCGACTTTGGAGACAGCGGCCTGGGCTTCTTTCATGATCTCGTCAAAACGGGCGTCGTCCGCGTCGATTTTGAGCCGCTGGGTCATGAAGACAACGCTTGCCTCGTTTACGCCGGGAATCTTCTGAATCGCGGCTTCCATCTTCGCGGCGCAGTTGGCGCAGTCCAGATCGATCATCTTGAATGTCTTTTTCATAACAGGTACTTCCTTTCGTCTCAGAGTAAAACTCTGTCATTCTTCCAGAATGTGTTCCATGCCGCAGGACAGAATTGTCCGCACATGCTCATCGGCCAGAAAATAGATGACCGATTTGCCGTCCCGTTTAAACCGCACCAGATCGGCGTTTTTCAGGACCCGCAGCTGATGGGAGATCGCCGACTGGGTCATGTTCAGGCAGGCTGCAATATCGCAGACGCACATCTCCGACTCCAGCAGCAGGTAAAGAATCCGAATCCGGGTGGAATCGCCGAATATCTTGTACAGCTCCGCCAGATCGTAAAGATGGTCCTCATCGGGCATCTGCCGGATGGCCTGCGCGCGGATATCGGGATGCTCATGCATAAGCCCGCAGTGTTCGACTTCCTCGATTGCCATGAGGGTTCTCTCCTTTCATATGAATCATTGTTCATATGTTTAGAATATCATCTGAGAGTCGATTTGTCAAGGGGATATATACGAAAAGATGCACAATTATCATAGCAATCTGCCAGGCATTATGACAACAAAAATACCGGTGCTTTCCGTAAAGCACCGGCCAGGCTGTCGAAAAAGTTTTAAAAGAGTTTGGTTGAAACTTTCCGGGAAAGCATCTATGCATATTTCTCTTAGAAGTTCTCCTGATGTGTCATCCTGAGCGACAGCGAAGGATCCACGCGCTATCAGGTTTTTGACCGTGTACCCTGCAGCAACAATTGTACCGTGTCGGCAGCGCGTAGATTCTTCGCCTTGCGGCTCAGAATGACACCCGGGAAGTGCGCCGGAAACCGGAAGATATTGCTTTCCAATAAGTTTTGTTAAATACTTTTCCGACAGCCTGACGCGGTTTTCATAAACCGCAGGATTATCCTTGTCTTTTGGAGCAAATAGATTATTCTGTTCTGTGCAGACAAGGCTGTCTGGGCATATCCGGCTGCCTTTCCTGTTAAGAACAAATTTTCAAAAAACACTTGCAAAATGTAGAAAATGGATGTATAATAAATACAGAGGGAAAATTTATTCGATAAGCTTGTCAAACACTCCCTCCTCCACTCCACCCGAAAGGCCGTGATGAAATGTCCTTTGTCCACCTGCATCTGCATACGGAATATAGCCTCTTAGACGGCGCATGCCGCTTAAAGGAGCTGCCTGCCCGGGCGCTGGAATTGGGGCAGGACACGGTCGCCGTCACCGACCACGGGGTCATGTACGCCGTCATCGAGCTGTACAAGCTCTGCAAAAAAGCCGGGGTCAAGCTGATTGTCGGCTGCGAGGTCTATGTGGCGCCGCGCTCCCGGTTTCAGAAGGAATTTAAGGTCGACTCTTCGTCCTACCATCTGGTGCTGCTCTGCCAAAATGAAACGGGGTACAAAAACCTCTGCAAGCTGGTGAGCCTCGCGTCGGTCGAAGGTTTTTACGGAAAGCCCCGGGTCGATTTGGAACTGCTCAGGCAGTACCACGAAGGGCTGATCGCCCTGTCGGCCTGTCTGTCGGGTGAAATCCCGCGGCGGCTTTTAATGAACGATTTTGCCGGGGCAAAGAAGGCGGCGCTGCAATATAACGAAATTTTCGGGGACGGGAATTTTTACCTCGAGGTGCAGTACCACGGGCTGGCGCAGGAAAAGAAGATCCTCCCCTTTCTGCGGATGCTCTCCGACGAGACCGGGATTCCGCTGGCCGCGACCAACGACTGCCATTACCTGCGGAAGGAGGACGCCGAGCTGCAAAAGGTGCTGCTGGCGATCCAGACCGGCAAGACCGTCGGCGAGGCAAATGGGCTGGAATTCCCGACGCAGGAATTTTACCTCAAATCCGAGGAGGAAATGCGGGCGACGCTGCCTGATTTTGCCGACGCCATTGACAATACCGGGATAATCGCTGCGCGGTGCAATGTGGAGTTCGAGTTCGGCCACACCAAGCTCCCTGCCTACCAGGCGCCGAACGGCCGGGACAACCTCGAGTATTTCCGCGACCTCGCCTCCCGCGGGCTCCGCAAGCGGTACGGGATGGTGACGCCGGAGCTCCAGAAGCGCTGGGACTACGAGATGGACGTCGTCACCAAGATGGGGTACGTCAATTACTATCTGATCGTTTATGATTTTATTCGCTATGCAAAAAGCCAGGGCATTCCCGTCGGACCGGGCAGAGGCAGCGGCGCCGGGAGTTTACTTGCCTACTGCATTGGCATCACCGGCATCGACCCGATGGCCTACGGGCTGATCTTCGAGCGTTTTTTAAACCCCGAGCGGGTCAGTATGCCCGACTTCGACGTCGACTTCTGCTACGAACGGCGGCAGGAGGTCATCGATTACGTTATCCGCAAGTACGGCGCCGACCATGTGGCGCAGATCGTCACCTTCGGGACGCTGGCGGCGAGAGCGGCCGTGCGGGACGTCGGAAGGGCGCTGGGCATGAGCTATCAAGCGGTGGACAAGGTCGCCAAGCTGATCCCCTCCGGACCGCACAACCTGCACATCACCCTCGACCGGGCGGTGCGCGAAGTGAAAGAGCTGCGGGAATTGGAGCAGACCGACCCGGAAGTGCGCAAACTCCTCGACTTCTCGAGGCGTGTCGAAGGGATGCCGCGCCATGCCTCGACCCATGCGGCCGGTGTCGTCATCACCGCCGACCCGGTGGACAGCTATGTGCCGCTGTCGGGGTCGGACGGGACGATTGTAACCCAGTATACCATGACGGTGCTGGAGGAGCTGGGGCTCCTGAAAATGGACTTTCTGGGGCTGCGCAACCTGACGGTCATCCACGACTGCGAGGTAATGGTCCAGAAAACGCAGCCGAATTTCCGGGTCAAGGATATCCCGCTGGATGATAAAGATGTTTATCAGATGTTCTCCCGCGGAGAGACCGACGGCGTTTTCCAGTTCGAGTCCTCCGGGATGCGGCAGATGCTGATGCAGATGAAGCCGCGCTCGATCGAGGACCTGACGGCGGCGACCTCGATCTACCGGCCGGGTCCTGCCCAGTCGATCCCCACCTTTATCCACAACCGCGAGCATCCGGAGGACATCCGCTACCTCCACCCGAAGCTGGAGCCGATTCTGTCCGTAACCGGCGGGTGCCTGCTCTATCAGGAGCAGGTCATGCAGGTCTGCCGGGAGCTGGCGGGCTATTCCTACGGCCGCGCGGACCTGGTGCGCAAGGCCATGGCCAAGAAAAAGGTCGACGTCATGGCGGCGGAGCGGAAGGTCTTCATCTACGGCAAGGACGATTCCGACGGCACTGCGGCTGTCCCCGGCGCTATCCGGAGCGGCGTCCCCGAAAACATCGCCAACAAGATTTTCGACGAGATGTCCTCCTTCGCCGAATACGCCTTCAACAAGGCCCATGCGGCGGCCTATTCGATCATCTCCTACCAGACCGCCTACCTCAAATACCACTATCCGCAGGCCTATATGGCGGCGCTGCTGACCTCGGTGATCGACTTCACCCGCAAGCTGTCCGAGTACCTCGGCTGCTGCAAAGCAATGAAAATCCCGATCCTGCCGCCGGATATAAACAAAAGCTTCGGCCGGTTTACGGCTGAAGGAAACGGCATCCGGTTCGGTCTGACCGCCGTCAAGGGTCTCGGCACGCCGATTATCAAGCGGCTGACGGAGGAACGGGAGGAAAACGGCGATTTTGTCAGCTTTTATGATTTATGCACCCGGATGCAGGGCCGGGACTTCACCAGAAGAACGGTGGACGGGCTGATTTTCAGCGGTGCGCTCGACTGCTTCGGCTACTCGCGGCGCGCCCTCTATACGGCAGCCGACCGGGTCATGGAGGCGGGCAGCTTCAGCGGCAAGACCCGCGCTTCGGGGCAATTAAACCTCTTCTCGGCCATCGAGATGGACGAACCGGAGCCGGAGATCGAGCGGCTGCCGGAATACACCCCGGCGGATAAACTGCAAAATGAACTAGACGTACTGGGCTTTTACCTGTCCGGACACCCGCTGCAGCCCTATCAGGACATCGTGCGGCGGTTCAAAATGGACAGCGTCGCGCGGATTTTGCAGGGCGAGGAGGCCGGCGTCCGCAACCAGATGCCGGTGAAGGTGCTGGGACGGGTGCTGTCCAAGCGGTCGATCTACACCAAGGCCGGGAAACCGATGTGCTTTGTGCAGCTGGAGGATCTGACCGATACGATCGAGCTGGTGGTCTTTCCCGACGCGATGGAGGCCGCAGGCGCTATTATAAAGGAAGGAAAAGTGCTGGTCGCGGAAGGCAGCGTCTCCATCGAGGACGAAAAGGAGCCGAAAATCCTCGTCCGGCGGCTGCTCGACGCCGACACCCTCCCGAAAAACGGCAAGACCCTCAACATCCGCGTCGCTTCGGCCGACGACCCGATTATCCCGGAGCTGATAAAAATCCTGCAGCGGTTCCCCGGGACGGACGACGCGCGGCTGTTCCTCGCCGACCGCAAAAAGGTCGTCGCGCCCAAAGGCATCGGCGGCGTCGATATCAACGGCAAGCTCCTCTCCGCGGTCAAAAAGGCCGCCGGAGACGCAAACGTCAATGTAAAACC
>CAMAJC010000028.1 GCA_945835425.1 uncultured Clostridia bacterium | reverse complement strand
GCGCCCGTACAGATCTTTTCTGTCCGGGCGTTTTTGCATTTTCGGCAAAGTTCTCCGAAAATCAACAATAAATAACCATGAAAATCAGTAATGAAACCTTGTATTTTTTCTAAAAATATGTCATACTGTTCATATATACGCGAATAAAATCTGATAAATATGCCTTTTTCTGCAAAATATCTGAAAACCGGCGGATATATTTTCCCGCCTGCATAAGTCTTATATCGTGCAGAAAAGCGAATTGTGCACAGGCTAAAAAACAGTGAGGATGTGGATTTTATGAAAAAATGGTTGGTTTCGCTGCTGAGTGCCGGGATGGCGGCAGCAGTCCTCAGCGGATGCGCGCTGTTTCCCGACGAGGAGGAGACGCTGGCGCCGCCCTTGAAGGCGCCCTCCGCCGTCACCTATACGACGACCAAGGCCGAGGTCGGCGAAATTGTCGACAGCGTCAGCATGAGCGGCACTTTTATCGCACCCGTGACCTACGATCTTTCCTTTGGCACCCGCAGCGGCTATCTTTCTGAGCTGAACGTCAAGCCGGGCGACGAGGTGAAAGAGGGACAGGTACTGGCGCGGCTTGACTCGGAAGAGCTGGAGCTGCAGGTTGCCCAGCAGGAATTGACCCTGCAACGTGCGCAGATTGCCTACCGGATGGCGAAAAACGCGTCCGGTTCCGGGAGCGACGCGGCGCAGCTGGCCTGGATCGACGTCGAATCGGCCCAGCTGAATCTCGACCAGAGTAAAAAAGAGCTGGAAAAGCTAACGATCTACGCGCCCATTGACGGCGTTGTTTCCTACATAACCGCGACCACCATCGGCGAGTATATCCAGGGCCGCACGACAGCGGTGCGAGTTGTCGACCCGACCGAGCTGCAGGTTCAGTGCACCGGCGAAGATGCCGGGCAGTTCAGCCTCGGCAACGAAGTGGTGCTGACCTATAACCGCCTGGACTATGCCGGCCATGTGGTCATGACGACCCTTGAAAAGCCGGACGATGTGCAGGTGGAAGGCGCCTTTGTCCGGGTGGCGCTGGACGAAGAGATGGCGGAGGACAACCTGACCCTCCTCGGCAAATCCCTTAAGGTCAAGCTGATCCGGGAAAAGAAGACCGACGCGATTTTAGTGCCGCGCAACACCGTTTCCTCTTACGGCGGCGAATCTTATGTCCTCGTGCTGGAAGACGGCGTCAAGAAGGAGCGCCCGGTCGAGGTCGGCATCAAGACCAGCTCGACGGTCGAGATCGTTGAAGGGCTGGAAGCCGGCGAAGAAGTCATCATCAAATAATCCGCCGCCTGGGAAAGGAATTGTCTCATGTTTAATTTTGCATGGCGGAAAATGCTGAAAAACCGGTGGCTGACCTTCAGCCTTCTGATCGGCTATATTATGGCCGTTGCCATCGTCAGCAGTATGCCGCTTTATTCCCACGCCGTACTGAACCGGCTGCTGGTCAAGGATTTGGAAACTGTCCAGACCACCTATAATACCTATCCCGGCCGCCTGAGTATCGAGCAGAGCCTGAACGTGCGGGACCCCGAAGCGAAGCAAAACAGCTATGACAGCTGCCGGTCGACCGTCCTGGACAAAATGCTCCCGGAGCTTGGTCTTCCGGTGCAGCAGGCGGTCAACTTTGTCGGCATTTCCAGCACCACCATCGCCCACGGAACCACCGGCGAAAAACTGACCAATACCTCCGCGACCCTTGCGGGTCTCAGCGGACTGGAAGAACATATCAATCTTCTCGGCGGCAGTCTTCCGTCGGCGGAGCGGGGAGAGGACGGGGTTTATGAGGCCATCATCAGCGAGGTCGCTTCCCAGAAGTTAAACCTCGGCCTTGGTTCGACCTATCAGCTGCAGAAAAGCAGCTCCTTCGTCGGCCAGAAAACGCCGGAGATCATCGCGAAAGTGCGGATTGTCGGCATCTTCCAGGAAGGGGAGAACACCGACGCCTACTGGGTCATCCCCAGCACCGAGCTGAAAAAGGCCGTTTTTATCAACTACGACCTGTTTTTGCAGGATTTCCTCTATACCGACACCACCCAGGTCAGCGGCTCCGACTGGTACTGCGCGCTGGACTACACCGCCTTTACCATCGAAAACTGCGACCATATTCTGGAACGGATGGAGTATTACGACAGCAGCCGCAACTTCGCGCCGACTGTCCAGGCCGCTTTCACCAACACGCTGGAACGGTATGTGACCAGACGTGCGGCTCTGACCGCGACCCTCTGGATCATCGAAATCCCGATTCTACTGATGCTTTTGCTCTACATCTTCATGGTCACCCGATTGATTCTGGACCATGAAAAGAGCGAGATCGCCGTTCTGCGCAGCCGCGGCACCTCCAGAGGGCAGATTATCGCCCTCTACTTAATCCAGTCGGGGCTGCTGTCCGGGATCGCCCTGCTGACCGGTCCGTTTTTGGGGCTGATGTTCTGTAAGATCGTCGGCGCGTCGGACGGGTTTATGTCCTTTGTCAACCGGGCCGGGCTGAAGGTCGAGCTGACGGCGGCAGGCTGGGGGTACGCGGCCCTGACGGCGGCGGTGTTGGTGCTGACCATGCTCATTTCGGTCGTGCTGGACAAGGAAACCTCCATCGTCTCGGTCAAGCGCAAAAAATCCCGCAGCAATAAGCCTCTCTGGCAGAAGCTGTATCTGGATGTCGTCTGCCTGCTGGTCGCCCTCTACGGGCTGTACAGCTATTATAACCGCCTGCAGATGCTGGCAGTCTCGGAAGCGGACGCGTCCGAGGTTCCGGTCGATTTCCTGCTGTACGGCGCGTCGACTCTGTTCATTCTCGGCTGCACCCTGCTGTTTTTGCGGGTGTTCCCGCTGCTGATGCGGCTTATCTACCGGATCGGCGAGAAAAAGTGGGGCCCGGTCCTTTACCTGACCCTCTCCCAGATTTCCCGCGGCGGCGCCGGGAGCCTGACGATCTCGATGTTTCTGATTTTCACCCTGTCGATGGGCGTGTTCAATTCGGTTATGGTCCGCACCTTAAACTGCAACCAGGAAAACCGGATGCAGTACAGCGTCGGCGCGGATATCGTCCTGCAGGAGGAATGGCCGGCCCTCGGCGGCGCCGCCATGACCAGTGAGATGGCCATGAGCGGAGAGACTGTCAGCGAGGAGGTTTATTACACCGAGCCGCAGTTTTCCCGCTATGAAAAGCTGGAGACGGTGGAAAGCGCTGCCCGGGTGCTGACCCTCAAAGACGTGTCGGTCACGGCCAACAGCCAGAAGCAGAGCGCCGTCACCGTCATGGGCGTCGTTCCGGACGAGTTCGGCCGGGTCTGCTGGTATCGGAGCGACCTTGCGCCGTACCATATCAATGAATACTTAAACCTGCTGGCCGATGAGCCGCGTGCCGTGCTGATGAGCAGCAACATTCTGGAAGATCTCGGCCTTTCACCCGGCGACACCGCCTATATCTCCGTCCCCGGCAATCCCGGCGGCATCCAGGTGGTCGTCTATGCGGCGATTGATTATTTCCCCACCTACAATCCGAACAGCTACGTCGGCCGCAACCCGGTCTCGCTGGTGGTCGCCAACCTGACCTACCTCCAGCAGGAGATGAAGCTGCAGCCCTATAAGGTCTGGCTTCGCAAGGCGGAAGGCGTGACCTCGCAGGAGGTCTACGACGAGCTGGAAGCGGCGGGCATCAACATCACCACCCTTTCCGACACGACGGTCGAGCTGGTCAAGCTGAAAAACGACGCCGTCGTCCAGGGCACCAACGGCTTCTTCACCCTGTCCTTCCTTGTGACGATGCTGATCACCTTTATCGGCTTTTTCATCTACTGGATTCTCGCGATTCAGGCGCGGCGGCTGCAATTCGGCATCCTGCGCTCGATGGGCATGAGCAAAGGTTCGGTCATGATGGTGCTTTTGTGGGAGCAGATTCTGGTTTCGGTGACGGCGGTGCTGGCCGGTATCGGGCTGGGAACGCTGACAGCAGAGCTTTACGCGCCGTTTCTCGAGTGCGGCGTCAGCGCGTCGGAGCAGATTCTTCCCTATATCGTCGTCGGCGATAAAGGGGACTACCTGCGGATTATCCTGATCGTCGCCATCATGCTGGCGGCAGCGGCAGCGGTACTGGCGCGGATCGTCGACCGTCTGCGGGCAGGAGAAGCCTTAAAGCTTGGTGAAGACTGACCAAAGGAGCAGATTATGACAGAAAATGAGCTGATCCGGACCGAAAACCTTGTCCGGATATTCAAATCGGGCGGCAGCGAAGTGCACGCCCTGGACGGCGTCAGCCTTTGCATCCGGCAGGGCGGCCTGACCATCTTAAACGGCAAATCCGGCTCCGGCAAAACCACCCTGATTAACCAGCTTTCCGCTCTCGACCAGCCCACCTCCGGCAGCGTCTGGTTTGAAGGGCAGGAGCTTTCCGCTCTCCCGGAGCGGGAACGGGACAAAATCCGCCGCACCCGGATGGGCATCGTATTTCAGTCGGTGGCGCTGATTTCGACCATGACGGCGCTGGAAAACGTCGAGTTCGGCCTGCGGGTCGCGGGCGTACCGGCAGCGGGACGGAAAGAGCGGGCGCTGGAATGTCTGGAATATGTGGGCCTTGGCAAGCGTGCGGGGCATCTGCCGCAGGAAATGTCCGGCGGCGAGCAGCAGCGGGTCGCCATTGCCCGCGCGATCGCCCATCGCCCGGCGGTCATCTTCGCCGACGAACCGACCGCTCAGCTGGATTCCGGCATGGGCCTGCAGGTGGTCAGTGTCTTTAAAAAGCTGATCGCCGAGCAGGGTGCCACCGTCATCATGACGACCCATGACCCTGATCTGATGCAGGTCGCCGATTCGGTGTTCACCCTGCGGGACGGACGGCTGCTTGACCCGGTGGAAGGAGGGGAGACCCCGTGATCGTCGCTGAAAACCTGATGAAAATCTATAAGACCGGCGATATCGAGGTTGTCGCCCTGCAGGGACTGGACTTAACCGTCGAGGACGGGGAGCTGATGGCGATCATCGGCAACTCCGGTTCCGGCAAATCCACCCTGCTCAATATGTTGGGCGGCCTGGACACGCCCAGCGCCGGGAGCCTTTATGTCGACGGCAAAAACCTTTTGAAAATGAGTCCGAAAGAGATGATGGCCTATAAGCGGGAGACGGTCGGGTTTATGTGGCAGAACTCTGCCCGCAACCTGATCCCGTACCTGACGGCGCAGGAGAATATCGAACTGCCGATGCGGATGGGCGGCATGAAGGTGGCCGATATGCCGCCGCTGCCCGGGCCGGACGGCAATCCCGTCAGCCCGTCCACAGCCCCGCAGCGGGCACAGATTCTCCTCTCCCTGGTCGGTTTAGGCCATAAGGCCAAAAGCCGTCTCAGCGAGCTGTCAGGCGGTGAGCAGCAGCGGATCGCCATTGCCATCGCCCTGGCCAATAATCCGAAGCTCCTGCTCTGCGACGAGCCGACCGGCGCAGTGGACTCCAAAACCACGGTCGATATTTTGAACCTGTTCCGGCAGTTAAACCGGACGCTCGGCATCACCATCGTCATTGTCACCCACGACCGGTTGGTGTCCTCCTTTGTCGACCGTGCGGTCATGATTCGTGACGGCCGCACCAGTTCGGAGTTTATCCGCCGCAATACGGCCGAGGATCTTTCCCATCTGGAGGGCTTTGCAACGGATGAACAGGAGGGGACTGCGCAGCCCCAGCGTGAGGTCGAAGAGCTGACGGTCCTTGACCGCTCCGGCCGTATCCAGCTTCCGCGGGAGTACCTCGACGCTCTCGGCATCGAAGGCCGCAGCAAGGTGAAAGTGCAGCTGGAGGACGGAAAGATCGTCATCAGTCCCGGAGAATAAAAATAAGGCCAGCCGGTTCGCCGGTTGGCCTTTTATTCTCTTTATTCCGGATTTTTCGCCGCATAATATTCGCAGATCGCCTGATAATACGCCTCTGCCGCCAGCTTACAGCCTTCTTCGCCGCCCAAAAGCGCCGCGTCTTCGCTGTTTGTCACGAAGCACTGCTCCACCAGCACCGACGGGCAGCCCGCGTGGTCGACGATGCCGAAGGAGCCGTCGCTGCGCACGCTTTCATCCGTTGACTCGACAATGACCTTGTTCACATCGTCGATATAATAAGCATAGCGCACGCCGTTATCGCCGCGGATGTTGATGCCGGTCGACGCGATCTGCGCGGTGAGCAGCTGAGCAAAATAAAGGCTGTCCGCATGGTACGTCCGACCGGGCGGCGCAGGATAGCACTCAAACCCATGTCCACTCCCGCCGGGGTCAGAGTTTCCGTGGATGCTGAGCAGCAGGTCTGCTCCGGCGCGGGAAGCCGCCTTGCAGCGGTCGAGGACGTTTGCTCCCTCGTCCAAAGGGTGGCAGTAGACCGGCGTGAAGCGCTCGTCCGCATCGAGCAGGGCATACAGCGCCTCTGCCGTCCGTGCGGTCATATCCGCTTCCCGGATGACGCCCTCTGCACCCGGGTCATTGCCGCCGTGCCCCGCATCGATGGCGACTACAAAATCATCGGAAAAAAGCCGCGTAATTGCGCCTGCACCCGGGAGCCTTTGCAAAATATCCTCAGACAGGACGCCTGTCACCAGCCGGGAAAGCAGAAAAGTTCCCGCAATGACGGCAATAATGCCTATAATAACCGGCAGACAGCCTCTTCCGCGTCTTTTTCTGTATGGTCTCCGCTGCATAACATTCCGTCCCTTTTTTCAAACTGTACTATCCACAATAATACAGTGACAGTATACCACAGCGGTCGAATTCTGTCAATCGGCGGAGATGAACGGCCTGTAAACAATGAAAAAGCCTGTGCACCACTCGTACACAGGCTTTCCTTATGTCAATTTTTCAGCACCGACAGCATAAACCGCCGTGCCGGATTTATAGGTATCGCCCCAGGGATTATCCTTGTCCGGGTCGGTGGGGTCCCAACCGCGGAGTTCTTCGTTGTTCACGTCGATTTTGATCGTTTCCGGCTTGCCGAGAGGGCCGGGATTTTCGGCATCGTCATAGATCACGACCGTCGTGCCGTACGGGCAGTTGTCGAAGACCCACTTGGAATCGACCGCCGCCAGCCGGACGCAGCCCAGGCTCGCCGTTTCACCCAGCTTATTGAACTCCTCGTATTCCAGCGATCCCTTGTCACCGTTGGTAAAGTAGGGGACCGAATGGAAGAGGATGCCGTCTTTGGGGGTGATGCGGGTGGTATACTGGCCGTAGACGTTGCCGTCCATCAGATGCCAGAGGTCGCGGACGCCGTACCGGGTGGACTCCTCCTGGGTCGGGAGCTTCCAGACGCCGAGCGGAGTGCCGTCGCCGCCGGTGCTGCATACCATGGCCAGATAGGGCTGGGTGTACTGCCCGTTTTCATCGGCCGTGTAGACGGTCACACAGTTCGCCGCCCGGTTGACCGCGACCAGATAGGGCAGCCCATCCACCGCTTCGATGGAGAACTCGGCCTCGGTCTGCATCTGCGAAACCTTTTCCGTTATGGACGCGATGGCTTTCCGGCCGTCTTCCAGCTGCTGTGCCGCCAGCTGGGTCACCGGGTCGACGTAATCTTCCGGAACGGCAGGACCGGCTGTATCAGCGTCACTGCTCTCCGGTGCAGAGGCGCTTTCCTCCGAAACCGTGCTGCTTTCCGGCTGTGAGGCGCTGCTTCCCCCGCTTACGGGCAGGGACTCGGTCTGGGAAACCGGGTTTTCGGCCGGTTTATCTTTCCCGGATTTTGCGAAATGTACAATCAGCGGGATCAAAATCAACAGAGCCGCGACCGACCACACCAATATCAAAAACTCCTTTCGGAACTTCCTTCTCCGTCTTCTCTTTCTCTGTGCCATAATATGGTCATTCCTTTCTGTTTATGCGCAAATATATATCATGGGTTTTCGCCCAAACACATCCATAGCCAGTATACAACCGGCCGCACATTTCGTCAAGAAATCAAATCTGAACAATGACATATTTGGTTTATAAAACAAAATAAATCCTCTCCAGAGTCTCCAGAGAGGATTTATAATCATGCAGACTATTTAGGGAAGCTCTGATTTATTCGATTTTGTTCCTTTTCGGGAACGTATTTGTGCAGCTTTTTCCCCGCCTTCGGCGGGAAAAAAGCATTTAATCAAGAGGTTCCTTAGCTGTCTCTTTCGGGAAAGTTCAGCTTCAGCTTGGCATAGAAGTCGCCGAGGGTCATGCGGGAATCGAGGGTGTGATAAACGCGGATCGGGCGGTTATTCTGGTTATGGATATAGTTCATGCTGCGGGGGTCGAACCGGGGCGCCGGGACCCAGTTCCAGTTGAACCGCTCGTATTCTTCCAGCAGGACGGTGACGGTGCCCTGATCGCCCAGACCCCAGCTTTCGCCGTGGGGCCAGCGCTGGAAGAAGGAGAACTCGTTGTTGAAGTCGACCATCTGCTGGACGAGATAGTGGCCGATTTTGCCGTAGGGCTCGACATTGACCTGCAGCTCCGCCAGAGAAACGGCGACCTGCTTGTAAACGTCCATCGGCACCTGCCAGAGGGCAACCTTGGAGGAGAAGACGACGTTTGCCGCATTGATGTCCATCATCAGGTTAAACTCCTGACCGCCGACCGGGTAGATGCCGCCGCCGATCCAGACGACGGTCATTCTCTCCTGAATCCGCGGCTCCATCAGGATCGCCGACGCGACGTCGGTCAGCGTTCCCTGACAGACGACATACAGCTCGTGCGGATCGTCCTTCATGGCCTCGTCGATGATCAGCTGCGCGCCGGCAGAGGGCATCGGAGTCTTTTCATCGGGCATCGAATGGGCGGAGCCTTCGGCGATTCTGACCTGTCCGGTCAGGCCCATCAGGTCGACGACCTTTTCGATCTCCAGGAAAGAAGCGTGGGCGGTGCCGCCTTCGGGGTACATCTCTTCATATTTGCGCGGGTTCTTTTCAAAATGCCCGGCTACAAGGCCGACGATCATTTCCCGCGGGCTCATCAGATGGTGGCAGATAGCGAACTGGTCGTCTGCCTCGTTTTTAGCGTCGGCATGGACGATGACGCGGATTTTTTTGTTGTCAGGGACCTGGAACATATAGTTCTGTTCAAACATAGGGGAATCTTCCTTTCTATTATGAAATGATATTTTTTTTATTCAGTGGTTGGCAATCTGGAAGTGGAACACATTGACCGATGCCGCCGGGACGCGGACGACCCAGCCTTTGTCCGTAAGCCGGGCGGTCGTATTGACAGCCGGTTTGACCTTTTCCGGTTCCTGGGCGGTGTTGCAGTCGGTCGGCTTGTCGGCGTGGAGGGTTTCGCCGCCGTTGCAGAAGACGTTTTCATCGAAGGTCAGCAGCACTTCATGCTCCGCCGAATAGTCGGTGCAGACGATATTGACGCTGATGACGTCCTCTTTCCGGGACGCAAGGGTCATGACAGCGGGCAGCCCTTCGGCGGCCTCAGCGGTCTCCACCTCGTCGGCGAGCAGCTGTGCGCCTCTGTGCACCATATACATCTCATAGACATAGTAGTTGGGGGTCAGGATGGTCTTGTCTCCCTCCGTCAGGAAGAGGGAACCCAGGACATTGACCGTCTGGGCGCAGCAGGCCAGTTTGAGTTTCTCTGCCTCATGGTGGAAGATATCGAGCGTCAGGGCGCTGGTGACCGCGTCGCGCATCGAGCACTGCTGCCAGAGGGCGTCTTTTGCAAAGAAGGCGCTCTGGTGCCAGTTGCCCCATTCGCCGATATAGAGGTCGCATTTATGAACCGGAGAGGGGAAGTTTGTGTCCTCCGATTCGGGGAAAGCGGCGATTCCCTGCTGCACCAGCTCATACTGCTCGTCGATGACGTCTCTGATTTCGAGGCAGTTTTTCACGACCCGGTACCAGCCTTCCTCGGTGAAGTCGTCGGCATCGTCGGCGTTTTTGCCGACATTCCAGTTGTAGAAATGCAGGTCGATGGCGTCCAGTTTCGGCTGGCGGTACTGGGCGAGGGAAGCAAACAGGTCTTTGGTCCATTTGACCCGTTCTTTCGGTTTGTTGCCGTCCGGGCCGGAGAGGATAAAGATCTGGGGAAGGGCCGTAATGCCGTCAGGCGTCTTTTCGACGAAAGAAGGCATGGCAGACGCAAATTTCCGGTATTGCTGCGCATACATCTCCGGGGTCATATTGCCGCCGCCTGCCCAGACCTCGTTGCCGATGCCCCAGAGCTGGACGTTATAGGGCTCTTTGCTGCCGTTGGCTGCGCGGAGATCGGAGAGGGCGGTGGATTCCTTGCGGTTGCAGTATTCCGACCATTCCACCGCTTCCCGGACGTCGCCGGAGAGCATATTGATATTCAGCCAGGGTTTTCCGCCGACCAGCCTGCAGAAGGCCATAAACTCATCGGTGCCGAAGGAGTTGTCCTCGGTCTTATAGGTGCCGAAGTTGCCGTTGTAGGTGACCGGCCGGCTGTCCCCGATACCGTTTTTCCAGTGGTACATATCGGCGAAGCATCCGCCCGGCCAGCGGATTACCGGCGGCTGGAGCTTTGCCAGCGGCTCGACCACATCCTTGCGAAAACCGTCGATATTGGGGATATCGCTGTCCTTCCCGACCCAGATGCCGTCGTAAATGCAGGAGCCGAGGTGCTCGATAAACTGGCTGTGCAGCTCCGGTGCGATGACGGTGCCGGTAGGCGCGGTGGTGATTTTGATGGTATCCTGTTTCATAAGATGTCATCCTTTCAAAGAAAACAGGCGGCGGAGCCTGGCCCCACCGCCTGTTTGTTGTAAATGTACCCGGGGGCTGGAATATTATTTGACAGCGCCGAGGGAGATGCCTTTGGAGTAGTATTTCTGCAGGAAGGGGAACAGAATCAGGATCGGCAGGATCGCGACGAACGCGATCGCCATCTGAACACCGGTGGTCGGCGTCTTGGCCAGCTGCTCCGATGCGCTCGCCGCAACAGTGGCGTTCTGCGAGAGGAACTGCAGGTTGGAAATGATCGTGTTCAACAGGTTCTGGATACCATAAAGGTTGGTGTTCTTATTGACATAGTACAGACCGTTGGTCCAGTCGTTCCAGTAGCCAAGAGCGGCGAAAGTGCCGACGGTGACGAGGATCGGTTTGCCAAGCGGAAGGACAATATTCATGAAGATGCGGATCTGGGAAGCGCCGTCGATCTGCGCTGCTTCAAACAGCGCGTCGGGAATCGAGGTCGCAAAGTAGGTACGAACCAGCAAGACATTCATGGCGCCCATCAGGAAGCTGGGCAGCAGCATACCCCAGATGGTATCTTTTACGCCGAAGGTACCGGTCCACATCATGTAAGAGGGGATCAGACCGCCGGAGAACAGCATGGTAAAGAATACGTAGAAGTTCCAG
>CAMAJC010000027.1 GCA_945835425.1 uncultured Clostridia bacterium | reverse complement strand
TGGTAGCGCGCTACCTTGGGGTGGTAGAGGCCGCAAGTTCAAGTCTTGTCACTCAGACCAGATAATGCCCGCTGAGCAATCGCTTGGCGGGCTTTTATCGTTTCCGTATATGTTCATCTTCCCGGCGGCGCACCATCTATTTAATCGTGCGCCGATCCGGCGCACACCATAATTATTCATTATTCATTAACTCCGAAGGAGGACGAGAACCTGCTGGAATACTGATAAGCAAAAAAATGCTCTTTGCCAAAGGCCAGAACCGGCCATCGGCAAGGAGCATTTCTCTTTAAACTGCTTTTGTTATTTCTTTTTATAGCCGCATTTCGGGCAAACGCCGTTCTCGTTCAGGGCAATGCCGCACAGCGGGCAGCGGTCGATGGTTTTGCTGGTCTCATATTCCTGCGAGGCAGCATTGACGCCGCTGGTGAAGGTGAGCTTGGCGATATTCAGCTTGTCTTTCAGCAGGTCATATACGATCTTGATCATGCCTTCGACGGTCATGGTTTCTTTGGTTACGACCAGGCGGCAGTCGGGATAAGCGGTTGCCAGCTCCGTTTTAAAAGCCGGGCCTTTCATCTTATTGGTCGGTGCGCCGTCTTTGATGCCCTGCGCTTCATAGACGCCCAGAATAGCGGGCAGCAGCGGGTCGTCCTCTCTCAGAACCAAAGCATGGTCAAAATTCTTCAGGACTTCCCACGCGGTCTTCTGAATCTCATTGCAGGGGAAAACCATATTTACGCCGGGCTCCACAGAATCCTCGACCTCGATGGTCAGCACGCCGGTATGTCCGTGCAGATACTGCGCCTCGCCTTTAAAGCCGTAGAAACGGTGTGCATACTGGAGGTCCAACTTTGTAATACTTCTCATAACGGTACTCCTTTAATGAATATATTTACGGGTTATTGATGCGCCCGCATACGCGCTTGTTAAAGGTTCATCCGGGGTCAGCGTCATGCTGCCGGGATGCTTTTTGACAATCCGGGCAGATTCCCCGGAAAAGGATATCGTAGCCGGTGAATTTAAATCCATGGTCGTTTTGAATCGCTTTCTCCAGACCGGTGATATATTCTCCGTCCACGTCAAAGACCCGGCCGCATTTCTCGCATCTTACATGGAGATGGTCGTGGCACCGGTGGTCGAAGTGGTCGGCTCCGCCCGGGATTTCCAGCCTGCGGATTTCTCCTTCTTCAGCCAGCAGATTCAGATTGCGGTATACGGTCGCCCTGCTGATATTCGGATGTTCTTTTGCAATCGACTCGTAAATCTCATCTGCGGTGGCGTGGCATTGCAGCCTGTTTACAGCTTCATAAACCAATGTGCGCTGAATCGTGTGTCGCTTTTTCATCGTGACATTTATCCTTATCGCATATTCTTCTTTATTGATATTATATCCTAATAAAGATGGATTGTCAAGCATTATTTATATTTTTTACGGCTGAAAGTAAAAATATTTTGGATGAATCCGTCTGTGCTTTTCGGAAGACAAAAACGCCCTTTTCCAGAGGCCTCAGCTTGTAGATAAAGTCTATAGGAATCAAGCGTAACAATCATTTGCTTGTAGCGGCGGTCTGCGACCGCCACCAAGTCTGTACAAATTCGCGAATTATTTAATCGTTCCGCATCGAACATTGGATATTTAGCTGATGTCGGTGGCGACCGCAGGTCGCCGCTACAACTACAAATCATCAATGGGTAACTTTATCGACAGCCTGAACGCCCTTTTCCAGAGGCCTACACTTCCGGGAAAGGGCGTTTTGTTATATTTATTCAGCCGGGAAAACCTCTTTCCGGCTCATCTCCTCCATAAACCGGAAGTATTCTTCCTTGCTCATCAGCGGCTCAAACTGCCCGACAGTCTCCTTGACCCCGGCAGCGCCGTCCTTCAGCAGCCGGTAAGCCATCAGCGCAAAGATCTTCGCAGGCTCCACATAAGCCAGCTGTTCATCGGTGACGCGGACGTTGGAGTTGTGCAGCTGTCCGGTGTAGCCGCCGGTGCGGAACTGGTAGAGCGGGAGGATGGAGGACAGCTCGCCGTAGTCGGTCGAACCGGCTTCATGGAAATCGCGGTTGCGCCAGCCCATCGTATAGTCCCGTCCCTGCGCTTTTTCTTCCTCGATGAGGTCGGTCAGGACGCCGCTCATCAGCTCCGGGTGCTCCAGCGGAACGGTCGGCAGGTAGCCGGGAATCGTGACGATCTCCGCGCTGCAGCCCAGCGCCAGGGCGCCTGCGCGGATGGAGCGGTCATACTTTGCGTCAGCGTCCTGCAGCGCCGGGATGTTCTTGGCACGGACCGAGCTTTCCAGACAGACCTCCTCGGCGATGACGTTGATCGCTGTACCGGCGCGGGGAAGGTAGCTGTGGATGCGGACGCTGTCCTGATCTTTGAAGGTCTCCCGCTGGAGGTCAATCGCGTGCATGGCGAGGGTCGCGGCGTTTAAAGCGTCGACGCCCTCGTGGGGAGAACCTGCCGCGTGAGCCGACTTGCCGCGGAAGGTGACGACCTTGTTCACAAAGCCGTTGGTGGTGTTGTTGGCCAGCTCAAAACCCGCGATATTGGGGACGATGTGGTGCCCGACCGCCACGGCAATGTCGTCGAAAGCGCCGATGCGTATCAGCTCGCTCTTGCCGCCGCCGTAGCGGATGATGCCCTGCTCCATCAGGCCGTTTTTAAAGGCCGTGTCGACAAACTCCTCCGACGGCACCGCCATGAAGGCGACGCTGCCGTCCAGGGCTGCTCTGACCTCCGGGTCGGTAAGCGCCATGGCAGCCCCCAGCATCCCGGCAATCTGGGCGTTGTGCCCGCAGCAGTGGGACGCGCCGGTCTCGGGGTTAGCATCCGGATGGGCCGGAATCGGCAGGGCGTCCAGTTCGCCGATGACCGCGACCACCGGACCGTCCGCCTCTTTGCCTTGGAGATACCCTTTGACGCCGGTGACGGCCAGCCCTGTCTCCGGGTGAATCCCCAGCTCCTCCAGCTTCTGCTGTACGACGCCTGCGGTCCGGTACTCCTTGTAGCCCATCTCCGCGTGGGTAAAAATGTCCCGTCCCAGGGCGATGATCTCCTCCCTGCGGCTTTCGATGATGGAAATGATTTTCTGTTCCAGTTTGTCCATGGTAAACATCCTTTCTGCGATAACTTAAGCCTTGCGGAATATGTCCTTGTACAAAATATACCTGCCTCTTGATGAGCGCGTCTGCTTTTCCTGCTCCATCCTCATTGTAGCATATTTCCCGCCGATGGCAAGCAAAAAACTGTTTCTCCGCAGAAAGCATTTTTTCCTTTACTTTCCCGCTAAAACAGGGTATAATACTCTCAGATTCAGGCGAAAAACTGAAAAAAGGACCGGTGGAAGATATGGAAAAGCACGACTGTACATATGAGAAATACACGGAAATCCTGCGGCAGGAGCTTATCCCGGCGATGGGCTGCACCGAGCCGATCGCGGTCGCTTACTGCGCGGCCAAGGCAAGAAGCCTTCTCGGCACCATCCCCTATAAGGTCGAAGTCGAGGCCAGCGGCAATATCATCAAAAACGTCAAGAGCGTCATCGTCCCCAATACCGCCGGAGCCAAGGGCCTGGAGGCGGCTGCGGGCATCGGCGTTGTCGCGGGCAGGGAAGACCTGCGGCTGGAAGTCCTCTCCCAGGTGAGCGAGGAGGACAAGCGCCGCTTTGCCCAGTGGATGGAAAAGGCGGACGTGACTGTCCGGCAGGCGGATGACGGACGGCTTTTAAGCATCACCGTGCGGGTGTACGACGGTGCCCACAGCGCCGCCGCGAAGATCGCCGACACCCATGACCATATCGTTTATCTCGAAAAGGACGGGAAGGTGCTGCTGGACACCCCGCTGACCAGTGCCCAGACGGTCGAGAAGCCGGGCTATGAGGTCTTGACCGTCGAGGGCATCTGCCGGTATGCCGAGATCGCGGACATTGCGGACGTGCGGGAAATCCTCGACCGCCAGATCGCCTACAACACCGCCATCGCCGACGAGGGCCTGCGCAGCGATTACGGCGCCAATATCGGCAAGGTGCTGCTGCAAAACGAAGGGGACTCCGTCCGCACCCGCGCCAAAGCCCGGGCCGCTGCCGGTTCCGACGCCCGGATGAACGGCTGCGAGCTGCCGGTTGTCATCAACTCCGGCTCCGGGAATCAGGGCATGACCGCTTCGCTGCCGGTGCTGGAATACGGCGCACACCTCCATGCGGAGAAGGATACGATCTACCGTGCACTCCTTGTCTCCAACCTGCTGGCCATCCATATCAAGACCGGTATCGGCTGCCTTTCGGCCTACTGCGGCGCTGTTTCGGCAGGCGCTGCGGCCGGTGCAGGCATCGCCTGGCTGCAGGGCGGACGGTTCACCGAGGTCGCCCATACGATCGTCAACGCGCTCGCCGTGACCTCCGGCATCGTCTGCGACGGTGCAAAGGCCTCCTGCGCCGCCAAGATCGCCATTGCGGTCGACGCAGGGCTTTTGGGCTATGAGATGTTCAAGATGGGTCAGCAGTTCTACGGCGGCGACGGCATCGTCTCCCTGGGGGTAGAGAACACCATCCACAATATCTGCCGCCTCGGCCACGACGGTATGCGGGAAACCGACAAGGAAATCCTCGACATCATGACATGCGTTGATTGATGTTCATTTAATGAATAATGAATAGTGAAGAATGAATAATGAATAATTCAGGTGTGCCGCGGGTCGCGGCACGATTTAAAGGGCTTCGTTCACGCAGGAAGACTGGCGGATATCACAGGGACGCGCCCGCACGATATATGGGATGTTTTCCTGATGTGTAGGGTGCGACCTTTACGGTCGCCCGCACCTACCGTATTTCACCACGTTCCCGGTTATGCGAAACCGGCGTGTAATCATATGAGCGAATAACCGGCGGTATCTGTGAAGAATCGGCGGGCGACCGCGAGGGATCGCCCCTACCGTTTTAGGTAACGTTCGCTCTGTAGGGGACGGGTTTCCCGTCCCGTTCCTACCAAATTATTGCCATGTTCCCGGTTATACAAATCCGTGTACGCCGCCGTATGGCGAACAACAGGCAGCGATTATTGTGAATCGGCGGGCGACCGCATCAGGAAACATCTTAATTAAATGATGATTCCGTTCAGGTGATCAATCTCGTGCTGGATGATCTGCGCGGGAAAGCCCGTATACCGGACCGTATGCCACTTAAACTCCCGGTCCTGGAACCGAACGGTGATCTCGCGGTAACGGGTCGCCGGACGGACGCCGTCGAGGGAAAGGCAGCCCTCCTGCGTTTCATACGGGCCGGATCTTTTCGTGATAATGGGGTTGTACATGACCTGTTTCAGCAGGCCGGTATCGATTACGATAATATTTTTGTGGACACCGATCATGTTGGCCGCCATGCCGACGCAGCGATCGGTGTTTGCTTTTAAGGTGTCGAGCAGGTCGTCGCCGACGGGAATGTCCGCCCTGGTCGCCGGGGACGATTTCTGCCCGAGGAAAAGGACGTCCCGGATAATGGGTCTGATCATCATTGCCTCCTGTCCGCCGCCCAAAGCGGCAAAAGTATAAAAACAGTATAGCATACCGGCCAGCCTTTTGCAATTACAGGCTTTTAGGCGGAAATACCAATAGAATCTGCTGCGGATTGTCTGCTGCTGCCCTTGCCGGACGGGACAAATCCCGGTATAATATAGGTATGATGCAAAATGCAGCTGATGGAGGTATGTATATGAAAAGTGCGGTATTTTACGGCAGACACGACCTGCGGGTGGAGGAATCCCCGATGCCGAAGGTCGGGCCGGAGGACGTTCTGATTCAGGTCAAGGCCTGCGGCGTCTGCGGGACGGATGTTCATATCTATGAGGGCGACAAGGGCGCTGCCGAGGTCACGCCGCCGACGATTCTGGGCCATGAGTTTTCCGGCGTCGTTGCCGAAGTGGGGGAAAACGTCACCGTCTGCAAGCCCGGCGACCGGGTCTGCATCGACCCCAACTGCTACTGCGGCAAATGCGACTTCTGCCGCAATGGCATTGCCCATTTCTGCACCGACATGATCGGCTACGGCACCACGGTCAACGGCGGTTTTGCCGAGTATTGCAGCGTCAACCAGCGCCAGGTCTACAAGCTGGGCGACCACACGACCTTTGAGCAGGGCGCCATGACCGAACCGGTCGCCTGCTGTCTCCACGGCATCGATATGTGCAATATCCATCCCGGCAGCACGGTCGTCGTAATCGGCGGCGGTATGATCGGGCTCTTGATGCTCCAGCTGGCGAGACTGGCCGGCGCTGCCCGTACAGCGCTCCTGGAGCCGGTCGAAAGCAAACGGGAGATCGCAAAGCGGCTGGGGGCTGATCTCTGCATCGACCCGATTCATGAGGACGTAAAAGCGGCGCTCGCCGGAGCCGGTATGACCTGGGTCAACACGGTCATTGAGTGCGTCGGCCGCACCTCGACCATCGAACAGGCCATCGATATCGTCGGCAATAAGGGCACCGTCATGATGTTCGGCCTGACCAAACCCGACGACACCATCGCTGTGAAGCCCTTTGAGGTTTTCCGGAAGGAGATCGAGCTGAAGGCCTCCTATATCAATCCCTATACCCAGAAACGGGCGCTGGAGCTGATCGATTCCGGACGGCTGGACGTTTCCAGCATGGTCTATGCGGTCGCCGGGCTGGAGGAGCTGGCGGATATCCTCGCAAAACCCGAGCTGCGCGCCAACGGCAAGTATATCATCTCACCGGAGAAGTAACAGAGGCAGGGTATAAACGGTGCGGCGTAAAGCTGCGCCGTTTTTTGCTGTGCGGAAAAATTATGTTTCATACGCATATCTGCGGCTGTATGCTCATAGTATTGATATGGAAGAGCATGCGCGACAAGTGAAAAAATGCGGATCATATGCCGCAAAAGGGCGCTGGTACGGCTCTTCATTGTGCAAAGTGCGCAAACAGTAAGAAGTTATTTGTGAGAATGATAGAATCTGCTGCAACATAAACGAAAACAGTTGCAATTCTGAAATCAATGTGTTATACTTGCATCATGAATTTGGAAACGTTTCCAATACGCTGTGCAAGACCGCACGGCAATTATATTTGACAAATTTTGGAAACGTTTCCATTATTAAGCGTCGGGTATCATCCCCATATTTGACAGGAGGAAATCATCATGAAAAAATTCACCGCTATGCTGCTCACCGGTATGATCGCCATCAGCATGCTCGCATCCTGCTCTTCCGGCGGGAACACCGCTTCCAGCGACAGCTCCTCGAGCAAGGAAAGTAAGCCTGCTTCTTCCGAGAGCTCCAAGACCAGCGAAGCCGCTTCCGATAACGGCTCCACCGCTTCCGGCGGCTCGGTCTACTACTTAAACTTCAAGCCCGAAGCAGATCAGGCCTGGCAGGAACTCGCAGCCACCTACACCGAACAGACCGGCGTTCCCGTCAAGGTCGTCACCGCTGCAGGCGGCACCTACTCCGACACCCTGACCGCCGAGATGGCGAAGTCCGAGGCTCCCACCCTTTTCCAGGTCGGCAACAAACAGGGTCTGGCTGACTGGAACGACTACTGCCTCGACCTCTCCGGCACCGATGTTTACACCCAGATGACCACCGATGACTTCAACCTCAAAGACGATGACGGCGCTGTCAAAGCGATCGGCTACTGCTACGAAGCCTACGGCATCATCACCAACAAGGCTCTGCTGGCGGAAGCAGGCTACACCGTAGAGGACATCACCGACTTCGACTCCCTCAAAGCCGTCGCGGACGACATCCATGCCCGTTCCGGCGAGCTGGGCTTCGACGCCTTCACCTCCGCAGGTCTGGACGGCAGTTCCTCCTGGAGATACTCCGGTCACCTGACCAGCGTGGCTCTCTTCTACGAATTCCGTGACGACAACGTAACCGAACAGCCCGCTACCGTCACCGGCAAGTATCTGGACAACTTCAGAAACATCTGGGATCTGTATGTGAACGACTCCTCCGCCGATCCCGCTACCCTGTCCACCTCCACCGGCGATATGTGTGAAGCTGAGTTCGGTACCGGCAAGGCTGCCTTCTTCCAGCAGGGCACCTGGGAATACGCAAACCTCGTCGATCCCGAGAAATACGGCATGAACCCGGATGATCTGGTCATGCTCCCGATCTACTGCGGCGTGGACGGCGAAGAAAATGCCGCTCTCTGCTGCGGCACCGAGAACTGCTGGGCAGTCAACGCCAAGGCTTCCGAGGAAGACATTCAGGCTACCCTCGATTTCATCAACTGGGTCGTTACCTCTGACGAAGGCACCACGATGATGGCTGACCAGTTTGGCCCCATCCCCTTCAAGGCAGCGAAAGAGCCGGAAAACGTCTTCTTTGCAGATGCAAACCGTCTGCTGGCTGAAGGCAAATACACCGTCGGCTGGGCATTCACTTATACTCCCAACACCGACAGCTGGAGAGCCGGCATTGTCACCGCTCTGGCTGCCTATTCCGCAGATCCCTCTGATGCAAACTGGGAAAATGTCAAGACCGCTTACGTTGACGGCTGGGCAATCGAATACGCTGCACAGAACGGCTGATCCGACAAACAACAGATACACGCCTGACAGGAAATGAGGATGCAGGGCGGGCCAAACCTGCCCTGCGTCTGCCGGTTTAAAACCATGTCCGGCTGTATTGCCTGAGAGTGAGGGAGAATATTTTGGCTAAAAGTAAAAAAAGGAAGGCGAGCGGCAACAGCGTCACCAGTATGCTGATCCGCCGTCCGATTCAGAAATGGTTTCCCCTGTTTATCCTGCCGACCTTCATCTGCTTCTGCATCGGCTTTATCTGGCCGTTCATCCAGGGCATCTACCTGTCCTTCTGCAACTTCAACACCCCGGATGACGCAACCTTTGTCGGCATCAGCAACTACGTCAAGGCACTTTCGGACCCCGGCTTTGTCCACGCATTCTGGAACACGGCGGCTTTTGCGGTCGTTTCCATCATTCTGATCAACGTGGCCGCCTTTGCGATCGCCTACGCCCTGACCCAGAAAATGTGGGGCGCAAACCTCTTCCGTACCGTATTCTTCATGCCCAACCTGATCGGCGGCGTCGTACTGGGCTATATCTGGTCGATGATCTTTGACGGCATCCTGAAGCAGTACAGCACCTATCTGACCGCCAACGCCACCTACGGCTTCTGGGGACTGGTCATTCTGGTCGCCTGGCAGCAGATCGGCTACATCATGATCATCTACATCGCAGGTCTGCAGGCCGTGCCGGAGGATATGCTGGAGGCCGCCAAGATCGACGGCGCCAACAAATGGCAGACCCTTTTCCGGGTCATTATCCCCAACGTCATGCCCTCTGTCACCATCTGCACCTTCCTGACCCTGACCAACTCTTTCAAGATGTTCGACCAGAACCTCGCCCTGACCGGCGGCGCTCCCCAGGTCATTGCCAACGGCGCAAAGGTCAACATGACCGAGCTGCTGGCGCTGAACATCTACTCGACCTATAACATCAACAAGAACTGGCACGGCGTCGCCCAGGCGAAAGCGGTCGTCTTCTTTATCCTTGTCGCCGTTCTCGCCATCAGCCAGCTGACCGCGACCCGTCAGAAGGAGGTACAGCAGTAATGGAGAAAAAATCTGTAGGCAGTATCATCCTCACGGTCGTTTTCGCGCTGCTGAGCCTTATCTGGCTGATCCCGATCTTTGAGGTCCTCATCAACTCCTTCAAGAGCAACGCTTTTGTAAACCTCGAGCCCTTTGCCTTCCCCAATGCGGAAAGCTTCGTCGGCATGGACAACTATGTAAAAGGCATGACCTTCGGCAACTATCCCTTTATGCAGTCGGTCGGCTACAGCGTCCTGATCACCGTCGTTTCGGTTGCCCTGATCCTGCTGTGCACCTCGATGACCGCGTGGTATATCATCCGCGTCAACAGCTTCTTCTGCAAAATCTTTTACTACCTCTGCCTTTTCTCGATGATCGTTCCCTTCCAGATGGTCATGTTCACCCTGACCTTCACCGCCGACCGGCTGAAACTGAACACCCCTTACACCATCCCGATCGTGTATCTGGGCTTCGGCGCGGGACTTGCGATCTTTATGTTCACCGGTTTTGTCAAGGGTCTGCCGCTGGAAATTGAGGAAGCGGCGGCGATCGACGGCTGCGGCCCTGTCCGCACCTTCTTCGGCATCATCCTGCCGATGCTCAAACCGACGCTCATTTCGGTCGGCATCCTCCAGACGATGTGGGTCTGGAACGACTATCTGCTGCCCTACCTGGTCCTGGACCGCACCAAATACATGACCATCCCGATTCATGTCCAGTACTTGAAAGGCAGCTACGGCACCGTCGACCTCGGCGCGACGATGGCCGTCATTATGCTGAGCATCATTCCGATTATCATTGCGTACGCGTTCTGTCAGAAACATATTATCAAAGGGGTCGCAGCCGGTGCTGTCAAGGGCTAATCTTCCTGTGGTCCGCCGATGCAGGACGGACGCCGAAAGGAGGAAACTGCTATGACAATAAAAGAGCTTGCCGCGCAGACCGGTTATTCCGTCGGGACGGTATCCCGGGTGCTGAATAACCATCCCAACGTGAGCGAAAAGACCCGGCGGGCGGTTCTGGCGGCGGCGGAAGCCTGCAGCTTCCAGCTCAACGCAAACGCCAAGCAGCTCAAACAGCAGCGCTCCAACACCATCCTCGTGGTGGTCAAGGGCTCTTCCAACGAGCTGTTCGGAAACCTTTTGGAGGCAATCCAGGCAAAAATCAGCCGGACGGCATACCCGCTGGTTGTCGACTATGTGGATGAAGACGCCAACGCGGTGGAACGGGCTGTCCAGCTTTGTCGGGAGAAAAAGCCCCTGGGGATCATCTTCCTGGGCGGCAACCGGCAGAATTTCCTGTCGGATTTCGTGCAAATTGAGCTGCCCTCTGTGCTGGTCACCAACAGCGGCCTGGATCTTCCGTTTGAAAACCTTTCCAGCGTCACCTCCGACGACCGGAAGGCATGTGAAGCAGCGATTGATCATCTGGTGGAACTCGGACACCGCCGGATTGCGATCATTGGCGGCGGTATGGGGTCAGATATTGCAAGATTAAGGTATGAAGGATGTCTCCTGGCCTTTGACCGCCACCATATTCCCTTTGACGCCCAGCGCGACTATGTAGCCGTCCGTTTCTCCTATGCGGACGGCTACCGGGCGGTCAAAACGCTGCTTGCCCGCGGACGGCAGTTTACGGCGGTGTTTGCCATTTCGGACGTTATGGCGATCGGCGCTGTCCGGGCATTGCAGGACAGCGGCCTGCGGGTGCCGGAGGATGTTTCGGTCATCGGCTTCGACGGACTGAACATCGGGGAATATACGGTGCCGCGGCTGGCGACCCTCTGTCAGCGGGTGGACGAGCTGGCAGGACGCTGCGCGGATATCCTGATCGATCAGATTGAGCATGGCGTCGCACCCCGGCATGAGACGATCCCCTGTACGGCAGCATGGAAAGAAAGCGTCGGGCCGCTGGACCCGGCAAAGACTGCCGGAGGGCAGGACTGACAGACGTTTTCCACACCTTGCACCTCTGTGTGTGGAGAAGGCCCTGTCCATCATTTTATTGGGAAAACTCTGATTTATTCGGTTTTCCTCTTTTACGGAGATGTGTTTCCGCGGCTTTTCCCCGCCTGCGGCGGAGAAAA
>CAMAJC010000026.1 GCA_945835425.1 uncultured Clostridia bacterium | reverse complement strand
GCTGTTTATATTTTCGACAGACTCTCGATGACCGGTTCCGGGAACGTAATCTCCTCCGAACCGCTCTCCGGCGAATCAAAGATAAACTCGCCGGAAATCGACACGGAGGCGGTCGAGAGCACGATCTTCATGCTGCCGTCGCAGGAAAGGTGGATGCTTTTGATCCGGTCTTTTTCCAGAACGACCTGGATGCTGCCGGTGGTGAAAAGGATATCCATGTCTTCGGCGTCCGGGGCGATCGCGTAAGCAACGGCCTCCATCCCCTCTTCGTCCAGCATCAGGGTATAAAGGCAGGTGTCGCCGTTCCGGGTGACGGTCGCATCGCCGTTTAAGCAGGTCTGATAAGCGACATCATACAGCCTTGCCGCCTCCACCAGCGACGCCGCCGAAAGGTCCAGCTCATGACCGTTTCCGTCGCAGATTTTATCGTCGGTGAAATAAAATGACAGATCATTTTTCCGAATCTCGGTGACCTGTTCGCCGTCGACAATCGTCCGCTGCATCTGCAGCTGGTCGCTGAGCACCAGCGGACCGCAGTTGGCGGAAAGGTTGATCTTTCCGGTGAGCGGGTCCTGTTTATTCAGGTACGCCCAGGCAGAAATCAGCTGCAGCAAATCTTCCGTAATCTCCGAACCGGCATCCACCGTCCCCGAGAGAATCGCTTCCCGGACCGCGTCCGGCAGCTCCATCCTGTTTCCGCTCCGCAGGTCCAGCTCCGCGGTCACCGAAAAGGGCGTCCGGTCCTTATCCTCGAGATAACCGTCCGCGGCAAAGCGGATTGCCGACAGATCGTCCTCCTCCGCGACCAAGTCGACCTTCACATCCTCCGCAGCGGAAACATAAGCGGCCGCCGACGGAAGCAGAATTTCCAGAAGGTCTTTGGCCTGGTCCTGTTTGGCTGTGATCTGGTAGACGGTGCTGCCCTTTTCGTCCCGTTCGGTGATATCCGCAGTCTTATAGATGGACAGCGACTGGTCAAGCAGGGCGGAATAGTCCTGCACCAGTTCGCCGGTCCCGTAGGCCTTGCCGTTTTCCAGATAGACGACGCCGTCTGCAAAATAGAGCGGAATCCCGTCTGTTTCCACGCAGGTGACGGCATGACCATCCACCTCGGTGCAATAAATGTCAGCCTCGGTTTTCAGCCTGCTGCCGTCCAGCTCGGCATCGATGATCAACCGCATCGACTGCGTTTCCTGCGAAGCGTAGCTTTCCAGCAGGTCATAAGCGCCCGCACCGCTCCGGATTTTCGGAAGGATGTACAGCGCCGCGGCGGCTATGGCAGCGACAGCCGCCAGCCCCAGGCCGATGCACAGCGGAATCAGCCGGCGCTTTTTCTTTTTGTCCTTCTTTTCATCCGGCTGCTGAACAGATGCATCTGCAGACTGGGCAGATGTTTCAGCGGAAGGCTGAGGTGCCTGTTCCGGCTGGGCTTGCTGCTGACGCAGTAAACGCAGTTCCTCCTCGGCCTTTGCCAGCCGCTGTTCCGCCGACAGGGCGCGCTGCAGCAGGGCGCTGTCTTGCTCCGAAAAAGCCGGTACGGCGGCCGGTTCTTCCGGCGGCACATCTGCAGGCGGTGCTGCTGCGCCGGTTCCCTGCAGATGTGTCAGCTGCCGTTTGCGGCGGAGCTTGCGGATAAGTGCGATAATCCCCACAATCAGGGCGATCAGCAGCGCCAGAGCCAGCAGCCATACCCACCAGACCGGCAGCGTCGAAATCACCGCTATTTCCGCCCGGCTGCCCTTGACCGGGAAGGTCAGGTAGCTGCCGAAGGTATCGTGGGAAACCTTTTCCCACTGCCCGTTTTCCCTGACATAAATATCCAGATTGTCGGTCGTACCGTCCGGCGAGAGGTAGCGGACCGTGTGCTCCGAAAGGCCGTCGTCCGGAAGGGTCAGCTGCCACTGCTCGACGATCTCGCGGCTGACCGTGCTGTCCGGCCAGCGCAGATCGGTGACAAAGGAAAAGTACTTTTTGATTGCCTCGCCGATGCTGTCCGAAAGAACGCCGAACGCAGACGGTTCCTTGGCCTGCGCCAGGGTCTCGACAGCCATCCCGTCCTCAAACTGCCCTTCGGCAAAGAAGATCGGCCGTCCGTCCCCGCGCAGTTCCTGGGCAGAAAGAGCCGACACATACGGGGTGTAAACGGCGGTTACGGTGGTGTCAAAGCAGAGATTTTCCAGGGTATCGGTATCCCACTGGGCATAATACCCATCCCTGCGCGGAATCTCCGGGAAAATGCCCGCATCAAAGGAACCTCCATAATAAAAGGTGCTCTCCTGAATGGTCTCGTTTTCCGCCACAAACCGCAGCGTCAGGCAGGTCATCTCTTCCGGGACGCCTTCCACGGCGCAGAGGGCGTCATAAGAAATCGGCTCCGCTTTCCCGGAGAAGCTTCGGCCGTTGATGCCGGCAAGGGTTTCTGAAACAAAATAGTTTTCGGTATAGGTCCCGATATCCGCGCCGGAAATAGCGCCGATGTACTGTGAATATTCCGGGATGCTGACCAGAGCGTAACACCCGGCCACAACGCTGGAGGAACCGCCGACGTCCTCCTCCACCCCGGTTCCGGCGATTCCGCCGATATAGCTGCCGCCGCGCAGGATGCATTTGGCAAAGCAGCTGCGGATGGTGCCGCCGGTCTGCCCGGCAATACCGCCCACATAGTCGCCGTTTTCGCTCTCGACACTTCCGAGGCCGTAACAGCGGGTGATCAGCCCCAAATCCATCCGGCCGCAGATGCTGCCCGCATAGCTGCGCTTGGCGGTCACAGAGGCGCGGTTGGTGCAATCCTGGATGATGGCTTTCATTTCAAACTGCTTGCGCTGGGTGAAGCCGAGATCGGACGTGACGTCGTCCTCCGGGTCAAAGACGTATTCGATCGCCATGGTCCCGACGACACCGCCGACGCTGATATCGCCCTGAATTTCCCCATAGTTTTCGCAGAGCGCCGCCTTGCCGGAGGTGACCGCGTCCACATCCAGCTCGGAGGTATCGGTGAAGGTATCGGAGCCTTCCCGGGTGTTTTCGACTGCCTCAAACAGCGTGTCGGTGATCGCGTCGATCTGGTCGCCGATCGCCTTCATATCCTCCTGCAAAGCTCCGGCCGTACCGGTGAGTTCGCCGTTTAGCAGCCGAATCTGCCCGCTCATGCCCTTGACGGCCGCGGACAGCTGGCCGAGAGAGGTGTTGACGCTGATCTGGGTCAGGGCGTCCACCGCGCCGTTTGCCGCCTGCTCGACCTTCGATTCCACTTCGGTCGGAGTCAGGCCGCCCTCGATGCCGCCTTCGATCACCGTGCCGCCATCCACTTCCACCGACGGCGGCGTGATTTCCAGACCGGAATCGCTGTCGATGGAGATGCCGCCCTCGATGTCGACCTGCGGCAGAGACACCTCGGTGCCGGCGCTGATGCCGCTGTCGCCGCTGCCGGTGGCTGTATGGCGGATGGTGCCGGACGCCTCGATGCTGTTTGCCGCGTTGGCCGCGGAGTCCAGATAATTCGTAATCTTGTTCAGCCGGGAAGACGCCGCTCCGATGCCGTCACCGGCGTCGTCCGCCGCACCCTGCACCATCGTGCGCAGGTCTTCCAGCTGCTGCTGGAGTTTTGAAAGGGTGTCCTCGGTCATGGTCATTTCGATGTACGGCTCCATCTGCCCGGCGATGCCGCCGACGTCCTTGCGGCCGTAGATTTCCGCATGGTTGGTGCAGCCCACGATATAACCGCAGCTGCGCCCGACGATGCCGCCAACGTTATAGCCGATATGCTGATAGCCGATTGCCGCGTTGTTGACGCAGCTTTCCAGAATGCCGGAGGAATAACCGGCAATGCCGCCGGTGTCCATTGCGGAAGCGCTGGTGTCGATCGACTGGAGCTTGGAGAGGTCGAGAACCAGGTCCAGATGGATATCCGACAGTTTGATCGATGGGTCGACGCTGGTTATATTGACATACCCGTCATTCTGGCAGGAGCGGACGATCCCGAGGTTGTAGCCGGTGATGCCGCCGGTCATATTCTCGCCGAATACGGCGCCGCCTGTGCCGCAGTTTTCGATCGTGCCGGTCAGGGAGTTGATGCCCGCAATTCCGCCGGTGCACCGGCTGCCCGACACCGCGCCTGTAAAGGAGCAGCCGGTGATCCTACCGTTATTTTCCCCGGCGATGCCGCCGGCTGTATCCGCCGAACCGGTCGGGCTGACGGTCCCGCTCACGTTCAGGTTTTGAATCACCGCGCCCTCCGAAACGACGCCGAAAAGCCCGGCCGGAGAAACGCTGCCGGTGATGCTCAGGCCGGTTATTGTATGACCGCCGCCGTCAAAGGTTCCGCCAAAGGTCGGAATCGGGGAAAAGTCCACATCCTCCAGGGAAATATCCGCCTCCAGAACGACCGCCTTTCCCTCCGACCAGGTGTCCAGCCGGCATTTTTCCGCCAGCTCCAGCAGGTCGTCGGCGCTCTGAATCGTGACCGTGTCATCCCCTTCCGCCGCGATTCCCGGCGCCGCCAGGGAAAAAAGCAGCGTAAAGGCGGCCACCAGCGCCAGAATGCGCAGGAGGTTATTCCGTCTGCTCTTGGTCATTTTCGTCATCTCCTTCCTCTGCCGCCGTGCCCGAAATCAGGTTCAAATTTACATCGCCGTCTACGGTCGCGTGCATCGTGCCGCTGACGGTACCGTTTATCTCGCCGCGGACCATGCCGTCTACCCGGACGCGGCCGCTGACTGCCGCCTTCTTTACAGCGTGATGCATCGAGAAGGAGGTCTTATCCACGATCTCGCCGCCGATCAGCAGAATCTGCGGCAGCACGAACATGACCAGAATAATGGAGATGATGGTGCCGCGACCGAGGCTCTCGCCGATGCCGACGATTGCCGCGTCGGAGGTCATCTTGCCGATCAGGGTGCCTGCGACGGCCAGAATCGTGCCGGAGGTGATAATCGTCGGGAAAGCAAAGTTCATGGTCTCGATGATCGCGTCCTTATGGGACATCTGGTTTTTCAGCTCGCCGTACCGGCTGGCGATGACGATCGCGTAGTCGATGTTCGCGCCCATCTGAATCGAGCTGACGACCAGATAGCTCATGAAAAACAGCTTGCTGTCGGTGACAGACGGGAACGAGAAGTTGAGCCAGATCGCGCCCTGAATGACCAGAATCAGCAGCACCGGCATACCGGCCGACTTGAAGGTGAACAGCAGGACCACCAGGACGATCAGGATGGAGACGATGCTGACGACGATATTGTCTGTCGCAAAGGATTTCTGGAAATCGTACTCGGTCGTGGATTCGCCGACCAGATAAACGTTGCCTTTGGGATAATGCTTTTCCGCGACCTCCTGCATAACGTCCAGGAAGTCAAAGGTCTCCTGACCGCCCTCCGGCAGGTTCAGATAAATCAGCATTCGGCTGTACGCATCGCCCTGCAGCTGGAGTTTGGCGTTGGTCATCTGGGTTTTGACTTCATCCAGCATCTCCGCCTGTTCCTCCTCCAGGGTGACATAACCGGCGTCCAGCTGATCGCAGACGAACAGAAACATATCGATCAGCGGTACCGAATAGGTGGAAATATTGCCCGCGAGCTTGCCGTAATCCTCGTTTTCGGTGGCATAGGCCGCGTAGACCGCCTGCGCCAGCTCATAATCCAGATCGGCCAGCTCGGCAAACTGCCGGGGTGTCAGCTTGTCGGTCAGGACATAGCCGTCCATGGCCTCGACATTGGACAGGCCCATGGTAAAATCGACCTCGTCATATTCTTCCAGCTCCGCCAACAGCTTCCCTTCCTCCTCATAATCCCCGGCAGGGACCATCAGGGCGACATAGTTGGTGGCGGAGAAGGTGTCGTCGATCATGTTTTCCGCGATCTGGGTCTCGTTCAGCTTGGGTGTCGTCAGCTCGCCGTACCCGTATGCATAAGGGCAGGACTTGGAAAGGAAAAATGCCCCGACAACCAGACAGATAAAGATGGGCGGAACGATAAACCGGGTTTTATGGGCGAATTTGCCCACAAAGGGAATCTTGGGGACAAAGCTGCGGTGCTCCGTCTTTTCCATCAGCGGCCCGAACAGGACCAGCAGACCCGGCATCACGATAAAGACCGACAGCAATGCAAACAGGATCGCCTTGATCAGGCAGATGGCCATATCCGGGCCGATCTTGAACTGCATGAACATCATCGCGATCAGGCCGCCGATGGTCGTCAGGGAGCTGGAAACGATCTCGGGGATCGCTTTGCTCAGGGCGACGATGGCGGCTTCGCGGATGGGCAGCGTCTGGTGCTCCTCCTTGAAGCGGTTGCAGAGGATGATCGCGTAGTCCAGCGACAGGGCCAGCTGCAGAATACTGGTGACCGAGTTGGATACAAAGGAGATCGTCCCCAACAAAAAGTTGCTGCCGGTGTTCAGAATCATCGCCGTGACGAAGGTCATCAGCAGAACCGGCACTTCCGCGTAGGTTTGGGAGGTCAGCAGCAGGACGGACACGACGATGACCGCGACCAGAACCATGATGACATTGACTTCCGCCTGAATCAGTTCGGCCTGGGTGTCGCCCAGCTCAGTGGAAACGTAGAGGTCATAATTTGCCAGTTCCTCCTTCACCGCGTCCAGCGCTGTCAGGCAGGCGTCGTCCGATTCATCGTAGTCAAAGGTGATGCTGTAAAGGGCGGAGACGTCGTTATAATGATCCTTGGTATCGTCAAAGGTGACGCTCTGAACACCGTCTACCTGGGCAAGCTCATCGGCCAGGGCATCAGCGTCCTCATAGGAAATATTGGCGACCATCACCTCCGCGGAACCGAAGGTCGTAAACTGCTCCTCCATAATGTCGAGGCCCTGCCGCGAAGAAGAGCTGTCGGGCAGAAACTCGGTCAGATCATTCTCGACCGAGACCCACTGACGGGAAAAGGCCGAAAAGATAATCCCGATGATCGTGATCAGGAAAAACAGGTTCCGTTTATCGACGATAAAGGTCGCCAGCCGCATCATAAAGCTGTTGTCGTTGTTTGCGTTTTTATGGCTCATGGCTTTTGCTCCTGTTTATCTGCGGGTATTTTTCCGTCCAGCTTTCGGCCGTGCCAGGGCATTTTCCCCTTGCTCGTGTTTGCCGTACCGGTCAGATTTCCCTGTATCAGCTCCAGGGTGGATTCACAGGGAATGTCGCTCATCCGCGTCCGCAGATGGTGCAGCAGGCGCAGGTGATGCCCGGAAATCCACTGTCCGCAGACCGGGTTGTCAAAACCCAGCAAAGACAGCGTCCCCGTGACTTCCTTCCCGATTACATTGAGCAGTAAAATCCCCTTCCTGGGCCCAAGCTGGCTTTCCAGCGTAATTTCATAGGTTTCCATTTTCATGCCTCCTGTCTATAGGGAACCTATGGTTAAAAGGCAGCGGTTCCCTGGTCAAAGATAAGGATAGCAAAACAGGCATATATTCTCAATATGCAAACATGGACTCCGCGTCAAAATTGTGACAGAAACGTAAAACTGTCAAAAGGGAGAAAAGGGAAAATTTCATAATTTTATGTTATAATGAGTACAAATTCGGGGGGGATACAAATGGAAAAGAAAACCTACGCCGCGTCTGACCAGACAAAACACGCTCTGGCTGCGGCTTTAAAAGAGCTGATGGCCCATAAGCCGCTGGAAAAGATCACGATTCATGAAATCACCGAGCGGTGCGGAATGCGGCGGCAGAATTTTTATTATCATTTCGAGGATATTTACGACCTGCTCCACTGGATGTTTGAGGAAGAAGCGATGGTTCTGCTGCGGCAGCATGAGGGCGCGCTCCTCTGGCAGGAAGGCTGCCTGCAGCTGTTCCAGTACCTCCGGGAAAACCGGGCGGTCTGTCTCTGCGCGCTGAAATCTTTGGGGCACGAGCATTTAAAGCGCTTTTTTGAGGCGGAGATTTATACCATCATCCACAACACCATCGAACAGATCGGGCAATCTATCGGAATTAAAGACGGCGCACAGGCTCAGGTCGATATCGACCTGCTGACCCACTTCTTTGTCACGGCTCTGGCCGGGATGATGGAGAGCTGGCTGCTGGGAGAACTGGACCAGACGCCGGAAGAACTGGTTGCCTTTGTCGATACCCTGCTGCAGGATTATATCCGCGGCGTGCTCGGACGGGTGAGCAGCTCTGCTGAACATAAAGAGACATAAAAAACAGGACAGAGGAGCATTTCCCTGTCCTGTTTATCATTTATGCGGCAAATCAATGGATTTTCTTCGCGACAACGACAAAGCGGCCGTTTTCATCGTGATAGCTGCAGGTTGAAAGGGTCAGCAGCGTATCGCCGTACACGGCGGTGACACCGGTATCATAAAGAGCCGAAGCGTAGACGTTGTTCAGATACTCATAAAAGGTCGTCTCGTCGGAAAGGTCAGTGTACTGGTAATAACGGAAAACGCCGGTATCGCTCTGGTAATAGGCCTTGGAGTAAAAAGCCGCGAGGACTTCATATTCGCCCGGCGCATAGAGGGTGTCGTACCCGATATAGGCGTGATCCAGCCAGAACTCCGGGTCTGCGTAGGAAAGCAGCGGCGCGAACATCGAGCCGTCCTTCATGTTGTGGCCGTAGATGATCGTATGATAGCCGCCCTCGGAATACCCTTCCCCGATAAAGGGGACGCCGTTTTCCGAATGCTTTTCGTCGAAGCCGCGGCGGAGATAATATTCGGGATTATAGGGGGTGTACATGACCGGGTAGCTGATGCTGGTGCCGTCGATGTACAGCCAGCCCGCGGTATCGGGGTTCTGTTCATAAATCCCGGCGTACTGGAGCAGGATGCCGTCCTCATTGACTGCGGGAGCGGTCTCTTCCGGGATGATGATGCGGTTTTCCTCCTCCTCCGCCGTTTCCGCGGACGAAGAGGTCTGGGGTTCGGAGGAAACCTGCTGGCGGACGGCGTTGACGGTGGCGTTCAGTTCCGCGAAGGTTTCCCGGGATTTACGCTGCCCGAGCAGGGTCGAAACCGTCTTGCCGGCAGCATAGCAGAAAATGTACAGAAACAGCAGAACGAAAATCACCGAGATCAGGTGCTTTTTCCTTTTTTTCATATGGATTCATTCCTTTTGCGCGTGATTATAAAAACAGTATACCACAAAACAGACCCGATGGGAACCTTTTTTCTGCCGAATAAACCATTTTTTGACAGCAAAGCCGCCCCGGAAACCCGAGGCGGCTTTATACATCCTGTAAGCAATCAGCTTCTCATCGAAATGCCGATCTCTTCGAGGGCTTTTAAGACTTTCTTCATGACGCCGTCGCATTCTTCGACCGTCATGGTGCGGTCGGGTGCGCGGAGGGTCAGGGAGTAGGATACCGACTTCTTTCCTTCGGGAACCTGCTTGCCCTGGTAAACGTCGAACAGCTTGACGCTCTCGAGGGCCTTTCCGGCGCCCTTGCGGATGGCGGATTCGATATCGGCGACAGCCATCTTTACGTCTGCCAGCACCGACAGGTCACGCACCGACGCGGGATGGCGCGGCAGCGGTTTATAGAAGGTGCGCTGGCCGATGAGGGCTTTGTACAGTCTCTCCAGCTTGATTTCGGCGACATAAGCGCGGGTGTCGATGCCGTACTTTTCGGCGGTCAGCGGGTGCAGCTCACCCAGAACGCCGATGACTTCCGGTCCGCAGACGATCTCCGCCTGGCGGCCGGGATGGAGGTAAGGTTCAGCCGCGCGGCGGTAGCTGACGGTAAGCTTGCAGCGGGTCATCAGCATTTCGATGATGCCTTTCAGGGTGAAGAAGTCTTCCCCATCGCCGTAAAGGCCGATCGACAGCGCAGGCACTTCATTCGGCTGCTCGGTCAGCGGCAGAGATTTTGCGACGAACAGCTTGCTCACTTCAAAGAAGCGTCCGGCAGGGATTTTGCGGGAAACGTTGGTCGCGAGAACGGTCGCCATACTGGAAATGAGCTGAGTGCGCATGACCGAATATTCCTCGCCGAGGGGGTTTAAAAGCGCAACGCCGTTTCTGCGCGGGTCGTCCTCCGGGAGAGAGAGCATATCGCAGGCTTTGGAGCTGATGAAGGAGTAGGTGGTGATTTCGCGGCAAGAACAGCCGACCAGCAGCTCCTTGACCGTATCGGCGGCGATCCGTTCGGGAAGCTTGCTGCCGCGGATGATTTCGCCGCGGATGGGGGTCGAGACGATGTGCTCATAGCCGTAAATGCGCATAACCTCTTCGGCCAGGTCGGCTCTGGTCTCAACGTCGTCGCGGTAGGACGGGACGCTGACGGTGAGGGCTTTATCCTCGCCGAGGGTGCACTTCAGGTTCAGGCTGTTCAGAATCGAAACGACCGTTTCATCAGGGATTTCCACGCCGAGGAGGGCGAGGATGTCCGGGATGGTGGTATGGATTTTCCGGGGTTCGGGCAGGCCGTTGTTGACGTCGATCACGCCGTCGACGATATCGCCGCAGTCCAGTTCCTCAACCAGCTGAAGCGCGCGGTTCATCGCAAATTCGCAGCCGCAGATATCGGTGCCCTTTTCAAAGCGGGCGCTGGATTCGGTGCGCATACCCAGCGCGCGGGCAGTGCGGCGGATGTTGTCGCGGCGGAATTTGGCCGTTTCAAACAACAGCTCGGTGGTGTCCGGCTCAATCTCTGAGTGGAGGGAGCCCATGACGCCTGCCAGGCAGGAAGGGTTCTCCGCGTCGGCAATGACCAGCATATCGGAAGAAAGGGTGTGTTCCTTGTCATCGAGGGTCTTCATCAGCTCGCCTTCGTGAGCATGGCGGACGATGATCTGGTTGCCGGTGACGTAGCGGAGGTCATAAGCGTGCATCGGCTGGCCGGTTTCCAGCATGACGAAGTTGGTGATGTCGACGATGTTGTTGATGGAGCGGACACCGGCGCTCTGGAGGCATTCCTTCATCCATGCGGGCGACGGACCGATGCGCAGGTTTTTGACCACGCGGCCAATATAACGGGGGCAAAGGTCAAAATCGTCGACACGGATGGAGATATAGTCGTTTACGTCGCCGCCCTTAGTGGTATAAGCGGTAGACGGGCCGTGGAACTCCTTGCCCAGAACGACGGCAACCTCGCGGGCAATGCCGATAACCGAGTTGCAGTCGGGACGGTTGGAGAGGATGGAGAAATCGATGATAACATCGTTCAGGCCCAGAACATCGTGCATATCGGTACCGGGCGCGTAGTCTTCCTGCAGGATCAGGATGCCGTGAACCCCAGCGCCGGGATAGTCCTCCTCTTTCAGGCAGAGCTCTTCGCCGGAGCACATCATGCCGTTGGAAGGAAGTCCCCGGAGCTTGCCTTTTTTGATGTGGGCGCCGTTGGGCAGATGAGAATCATGGAGAGCCGCCGGAACCAACGCACCTTCAAATACGTTCTGGGCGCCGGTGATGATCTGGACAGGGTCTTCCTGACCGACATCCAGCTGGCAGACCCAGAGCTTGTCCGCGTCCGGATGGTGTTCCATCTGGAGCACCTTGCCGACTACTACATTGTCCATGGTGGCGGAAAGGTCGATCATCTCTTCGACCTCGAACCCGCTCATCGTCATTTTATCGCACAAAACCTCAGCCGGTACGTCAATGTCGACATACCGCTTCAGCCAGTTCAAAGATACTTTCATTGGGTTTCGTTCCTTTCTCCAGCTTTTTGAAAAAAGCTGGGCAAAAACTTTCTTGTCCGCCGCGGCCTTGGGAGCACGCGGGAAACAGAATCAGACTGTTCGACAAGCTCACAGTCTTCGGAATTTGTACCACGCTCGTTAGGACGGTTTTGCAGTTTATTTTCCGCAGGAAAACGACCGCAAGGCGTACGCGGTCGCTGC
>CAMAJC010000025.1 GCA_945835425.1 uncultured Clostridia bacterium | reverse complement strand
GAAGCGGCGGCGTAGAAGGTGCCGACGATCGGGGACTTGACCACATTGCCGGAAAGGGCGGGTTCGGCAGGCTGGGCTGCGGAAGCAGCGGGCGCCGAAACAGCCGGAGCTGCCGCAGCAGGAGCCGCAGGAGGCGCCATCATATAGACCGGCGCGTCCTTTTTCTCCGCACCAAAGCTCAGCTCAAAATCATCATCTTTCAGGGTAAAGGAGGTCAGGCCGGAAGAAGCAAAGGTGTTCATCAGGCTCTTGATCTCGTCCAGGGAAAGCTTCAGTTCAGACATATCTGTAAAAATTCCTTTCTGATAGCGGGATACCGCTTAACCCTCGTATTTTTTGAGGCATACCGTGGCATTGTGCCCGCCGAAGCCCAGGGAGTTGCTGACGGCGACGCGGATATCCGCTTTGCGGGCGGTATTCGGCACGCAGTCAAGGTCACATTCGGGGTCGGGGTTCTGGTAGCCGACGGTCGGAGGGATGATGCCCTTTTCCAGCGCCAGTGCGCAGACGAGCGCCTCGGTCGCACCTGCCGCGCCCAGCATATGGCCGGTCATCGACTTGGTGGAGGAGACGGCGACCTTTTTCGCCTGTTCCTCGCCCAGGGCCTTCTTGATGGCGATGGTCTCGTAGCGTTCGTTGATGGGGGTGGAGGTGCCGTGGGCGTTGACATAATCGACGTCCGCAGCGGTGAGCCCGCCTTCTTCAAAGGCAAGCTGAATCGCTTTTGCAGCCGCTTCTCCGTCGGGAGCCGGGCTGGTGATATGGTAGCCGTCGCCGGTCGCGCCGTAGCCGACTACTTCCGCATAGATATGCGCGCCTCTTGCCTTGGCGTGCTCCAGCTCCTCGAGGACGAGGATGGTGCTGCCTTCGCCCATGACGAAGCCGCTTCTGTCTTTATCAAAGGGGATGGAGGCGCGGTCGGGGTTTTCCTCATTGGTCAGAGCGCCCATGTTGTTAAAGCCAGCCAGGGCCAGCGGAGTGATCGCGGCCTCTGCGCCGCCGGTGATGCAGGCGTCCAGCACGCCGTACTTGATGTTGCGGAACGCTTCGCCGACCGCATGGGAGGAGGAAGCGCAGGCGGTTACAGGCGAAAAGTTTACGCCCTTAAAGCCGGTGCGGATAGAGATATTGCCGGCCGCCATATTGGAGATCATCATGGGGATGAAGAAAACCGAGACACGCTTTGCGCCCTTCTGGTCATAGGTGCGGCAGGAGTTTTCAAAGCTCTCCATGCCGCCGATGCCGCTGCCGACAATGACGCCGACCCGGTAAGGGTCGAGGTCCTTCAGATCGCTGCCGCAGTCTTTGAGCGCGTCCACTGCCGCCGCTACCGCGAACTGGCAGAAACGGTCCATCCGCTTGGCCTCTTTTTTATCGATCCACCGGGTCGGGTCAAAATCCTTGACCTGCGCCGCGACCTTGACAGGCGTCTGGTTCTCGATGCCGGTGATCGGGCCGATGCCGTGACGGCCGGAAACGAGACTGTCCCAAAAGCTTTCGATATCATTGCCGACCGGGCTGATAACGCCTGCACCGGTAATTACAACTCTTCTCATGTATCAATTCCCTTTCTTTACTGCTGTCCCCAAAAAACAGCGAAACGCTTCGTATTTTTATTCAGATGCCCATCGGCATGCCGCCGGAAACGACCAGCACCTGGCCGGTGATATAGGCGGCCTTGTCGGAAACGAGGAAGGAAACGGCGTTTGCGATATCCTCCGGCTCGCCCAGTCTGCCCAGGGAGATTTGTTTCAGAATCTCGGCCTTGTACTCGTCCTTCAGCACATCGGTCATCGGCGTGCGGACAAAGCCGGGCGCGATGGCGTTGCAGGTGATGCCGCGGGGACCAAGCTCCTTGGCGGTGGTCTTGGTCATGCCGATAACGCCGGCCTTGGAGGCGGAGTAGTTGATCTGGCCTGCGTTACCGAAAGCACCGGCGACGGAGGAGATGTTGACGATATGTCCGCTGCGCTGCCGCATCATGACTGCGCCTACATGGCGGAGCATATTGAAGGTGCCTTTCAGATTGACATTGATAACCGCGTCGAACTGATCCTCGCTCATCCGAACCAGCAGACCGTCCTTGGTGATACCGGCATTGTTGACCAGCGCGTCGATGCTGCCAAAGCGTTCCTTGACCGCCTTTACCATCTTTTCGGAGGCGGCAAAATCGGAGACGTCGGCGATAAAGCATTCGGCTTCCACGCCCAGTTCCCGGCAGGCCGCAGCGACTGCTTCGCCGCCGTTTTCCACCTCACGCTCCGAGTAGCAGTTGATGGCGATGTTAAAGCCGTCCGCTGCCAGGGTTTTTGCGATGCAGGCGCCGATGCCCTGGGATGCGCCCGTAATCAAAGCTGTTTTAGCCATATTTACAAATTCCTTTCAAAATCAGGGTTATAGGTGGCGGTCAAAGACCGCCGCTACAAGCAGATAAAATAAACAATGCTCATATATGCAGCAAAAATCAATACAGAGAGTCGGCTCTGTGGTGCAGCAGTTCATCTGCCTGCGCAAACATCGAAGTGATGATCTCTTTACAGGGACGGATTTCGTTCACCATGCCGCCGATCTGGCCGCACATGAAGGAACCGTTGTCCTTATCGCCCTCCTGCACAGCACGGCGCAGCGAACCGATGGTCAGCTCCTCGATCTCCGCAAAGGGCTTGCCTGCCCGTTCGGCCTCAATGACGCGACGGGTGTATTTGTTTTTGACCTGACGGCAGGGAGCGCCGCCTTCGCAGATACCGCCGGTGATGGCCGAGTCGGTGTCCTTTGCCTTGAGGACCATCTCTTTGTAGTTTTCATGAATCTGGCATTCGGGGGTCGCGAGGAAGACGGTGCCGCACTGAACGCCCTCAGCGCCCAGCATCATGGCTGCTGCCAGCCCTCTGCCGTCGGCGATGCCGCCAGCCGCAATGACCGGGATTTTGACCGCGTTTACAACCTGCGGAACCAAGCACATGGTCGTTTCCTGGCCGATATGGCCGCCGGACTCCATGCCCTCGGCGATGACCGCGTCCGCGCCTGCCCGCTCCATCCGCTTGGCCAGCGCGACCGAAGGAATGACCGGGACAACCTTGACGCCTGCCGCTTTCCAGGCTTCCATGTACTTGCCGGGATTGCCTGCGCCGGTCGTAACGACCTGCACGCCTTCTTCGACAACGATTCTTGCCAGATCGTCGGCGTTCGGGCTCATCAGCATGATGTTGACGCCGAAAGGCTTGTCCGTCAGGGTCTTGCAGCGTCTGATCTGCTCCCGGATATATTCGCCGGGTGCACTGCCGCCTGCGATGATGCCCAGGCCGCCTGCATTGGAAACCGCCGCCGCCAGCGTCGATTCCGCCACCCAGGCCATGCCGCCCTGAAAAATCGGATATTCAATCCCGAAAATCTCTGTAATTCTCGTCTTCATATTTATTCCCCTTCTTTTTTGTTTAAGGTATTTTTTCGGCCTTTGAAAAGGCCTGGCGAAACTTTCCTGTCCGCCGCGGCCGTTGCTGCACGCACCAAACTGAGCGTTTTGCCGGTAATTTTCCGCAGGAAAACGCTCACAAGCCGTATGTGAGCGCGGCAAAACTGGACTGACTCGACAAGCTCGCAGTCTTCGGACTATGTACCACGCTCGATATACATCGTAGGAAGCAAACAATTTCTGATTATTGCTGCGCTCTATAAGATGTACCAATCATTCAAATCATGGCGCGATCCGCGCCATACCTTATCTGCCGCAGGCAACTTCACGCGCGCAGCGCACTTCACTCCTTCACGATGCAAAGCATCACTTCACTCCTCAACGGTGCGACAGCATCACTTCACTTGTTTACAACTCAAATACGCATCCGCCGTAAACCAGCCCTGCGCCGAAGCCGACCAGACCGACCGTCTTGCCGGGCGTAAGCTCTCCCGCTTCGTCCAGCTGGGCAAGCCCGACCGGAATGCAGGCGGAGGAGGTGTTGCCGCACTTGTCGATGTTGACAAAGAACCGCTCGACCGGCAGGCCCAAATCTTTTGCAGCCGACTGGATAATCCGCAGGTTCGCCTGATGGGGAACGATGATGTCGAGCGCTTCCGGGGTGGTGCCGAACTTGACGCTCGCGTCCCGCAGGGCATGGGACATAGCCCCGACAGCGAACTTATAGACCTCGCGGCCGTCCATGTAGAGGACGCCGGGACGGTTTACATCGGGGAAATGGTCGACCGACTGGGGATCGACCTGCTCCACAAAGGGGATATCATTGAGCGGCCGTCTGGCGAAAAGGGTGTGTGCGCCGGTGCCGTCGCTGCCAAGGACGGACGCAAAGCCTTTGTCGCTCCACCCGACGATGCAGGCGCCTGCTGCGTCGCCGAACAGGACGCAGGTCGAGCGGTCGGTGTAATCGGTGATCTTGGACAGGCCCTCAGCCGAAATGATCAGGATTTTTTTGTACCCGTGCTGCAGGTACATATGCGCCATGTCCATCGCATAGACAAAAGCTGCGCAGGCAGCGTTGATGTCCAGCGCAATGGCGTTTTTCGCGCCGATATTTCCCTGCACGATGCAGGCCATCGACGGGGTGATGTAGTCGGAGGTAACGGTGGTGCACAGGATCATGTCGAGCTCTTCGGGAGAGATATGTGCATTCTCCAGCGCCTTTAAGGCAGCGCGTTCCGCCATAACATGCGTCGGCTGCTCGGTGATGCGGCGCTCCTTCATGCCTGTGCGCTTGACGATCCATTCATCTGATGTCTCTACGATTCTGGTGTAATCCTCATTGGTGACAATTGTCTCCGGAAGATAATAACCTGTGCCGAGAATTTTAAGTCCCATGAAGTAATCCTTACGCCCGTCCTGCACGGACGTATCCTTTCCCTATATTGTTTTTTCCCTTACAAAACTGCAAAGAAATATCCGGACAAATAAAAAACTTGAAAAATGCCGGGATTTTGGTATAATGAAACTGTACTCCATTATTTTATATTTTTACGGCCGGATTGTCAACCAAAACCCATCCCCCGAAAGGGCTTTTTCCGCGAAAAAACGGCGCGATATTCCCTGTCGCACAAAGTTTTTACACTTCCTTCACAGGAATTTTTTAGTTGACCGGCAGTCATTTTTTTGCTGTCCGACGGCTGATTCCCAAAACAGAAAGGAACTGTTTTTCATGAAGACTGTCTATTTATTTGCAGGCCAGGGTTCTCAGGCTCCCGGTATGGCCGGTGAGCTGGTATCCGCCTCCAAAGAGGCCGCACAGGTTTTCGCCTGCGCTTCCGATATCCTGCATTTTGACCTGTTAAACACTTGCCTGAATGGCACTGCCGAGGAGCTTGCCGTCACCACCGTCGCCCAGCCCGCCATTATGGCGACCTCCCTTGCCGCCCTTGCCTGCGTCAGAGAGCGCGGCATCGAGGGTGAAGCGGTCGCGGGCCATTCGCTCGGCGAATACGCCGCCATGGTCGCGTCCGGGATGCTTTCGATGGAGGACGGTTTTAAGCTGATCTCTTACCGTGCTGCCGCCATGGGCAGATGCGCCGAGCATCAGGACGGGATGATGGCCGCGATCATGGGCCTGCCCGCAGAGGAAATCGCCGCGGTCTGCGAAGAGGTCGAGGGCTATGTCCTGCCGGTCAACTACAACTCCGCTGCCCAGACGGTCATTGCAGGCGAAAAAGCCGCCGTCACCGCCGCGGTCGAGAAATTTACCGCCATGGGCAAAAAGGCTGTCCCGCTGAAGGTCTCCGCCGCTTTCCATTCGGCGCTGATGCAGCCCGCTGCCGACGAGTTTTATGAGGCCGCGAAGGGCTTTACCTTTGCCGCTCCACAGCTCACCTTCTATTCCAACCTGACCGGCGGCGTCCTCACCGACTTCTCGGATATGCCCTCCTATCTTGCCCGGCATATCGTCTCCCCTGTCCGCTTCACCGACGAGCTGGCCGCCATGCAGGCAGCGGGCTTTGAGCGGTATCTGGAGCTTGGCCCCGGCAAGACCCTGACCGGACTGGTCAAGAGAACCCTCTCCGGCGTCACCGCTTTAAATGTCGAAAACGCCAAGACCCTCGCCAAAGCGACTGAATAAACGGCTGAACATTTTCAGCTTTACAGAAAGGACCGTTTGTTATGATCTATGCGCTCTATCCGGTTTTTAAGGACTATCTCTGGGGCGGCACCCGCCTGCGGGATGAATACGGGAAAAAGTGCGATCTTCCAAAAGTCGCCGAAAGCTGGGAGCTGGCCTGCCACAAGGACGGCACCTGCTTTATCGGCCTGGCCGGGATCGACCCCACGGGCCCTGTCCCGCTGACCGAGTTTATCCGGATGCGGGGAAAAACCGAGGTGCTGGGCACCAAGCCCGCCGTGTTCCCCTCCTTCCCGGTCATGATCAAGCTGATCGACGCCAAAGATAACCTTTCTGTTCAGGTCCATCCCGACGACCGCTACGCAAGACGGGTCGAAGGGTCGGTCGGCAAGACCGAGATGTGGTACATCGTCGACTGCGAGGAAGGCGCCGAGCTGCTCTACGGCTTTAACCGCGCCGTCACCCGCGAGGAGGTCGAGGCTGCCGCCATAAACGACACCCTCCCGGAGCTTGCCAACCATGTCCCGGTCCACAAGGGCGACGTTTTCTGGATCAACGCCGGGACACTGCACGCCATCGGCAAGGGCATCCTCATCGCCGAAATCCAGCAGAACTCCAACCTCACCTACCGGCTGTACGACTACGGCCGGGTCGATAAAGACGGCAACAAACGGGAGCTGCATCTGGAAAAGGCGCTGGACGTGCTGCGGTTTGAGAAACCCGTCCGGACGGGCCCGATTGGACACAAAGAGGTCCACCAGGGCTACAGCCGCACCCTCCTCGGCAGCTGCCACTACTTCACCGTCTTCAGCATCGACCTGACCCAGGAATACATCGGCAATGCGACCGAGGTTTCCTTCCACTGCCTGACCGTCACCGACGGATCGATGACCATCGAAAACGAAGGGCAGCTGGTCGAGGCAAAGAAGGGTGAAAGCTACTTTATCCCCGCAGGCGCCGGCGCTTACACCCTGCGCGGAAACGGCAATGTCCTGATCACGACCGTGTGACCGCCGATAAAAATGAATGTGACCCCGCAAAATCGATTTAAAGGAGTGGATGGCATGGCTTTGCCGGCAAACAGCTCGCAGTCTGGGGAAAAGCCCAGAGATATCAAGCTGAATAACCGCCGTATTGTGCTGGAACTGCTGCGGCGGCAGGACAAGATCACCCTGGGAGAGCTGGCGGCCAGCTGCTCCCTTTCCCGCAACACCGTAAAAAAATGCATGGATTTCTTCCTCGAAAAGGGGATCGCTGCCGACGCCGGAAAAGGCTGCTCCACCAGCGAGGGCGGCAAAAAGCCGGATATGTTCCGGCTGGACGAAAACTGGGGAATCCTGTGCAGCTTCTATGTCCGGTACGGCGAGGTGCGCGGCGCTTTGTACACCATCGGCCTCACCCGGCTCTGCGCCGACCGGGAACCGCTTTTTGCCTATTCTCCCGGGGAAGTCGTCGACAGCTGCGAACGGCTGCTCAGGCGGCTGCTGGAGCGCTGCGGATGGGACGCCGGACGGCTCAAGGCGATCTCCTGCGCCCTCCACGGCGTCGTGGACACCTACACCGGCACCGTCCTGTCGGAGTTTCATGCTGAAAAGAGCCTTTCCGGCCTGGAAGACAGCGCCGGCCACTGGAACGGCCATGTGCCCCTCGGAAAGATGCTGACCGAGCGGCTCGGCGCACCGGTCACCTGCAGCAACCCGGTCCGGACGATGCTGCTCTGCGAGGCGGAAAAGGACACGGCGATCCGGGACAACTCGGCGCTGATCTATACCCATGACGCCTCACCCATGGCAGCGCTCATCCGCGGCGGACATGTCATTCAGGGCAAGCGGTGCGTTCTGGGCGAGATCGGCGGCATCCCTCTGAATTTTACCGCCCATCCCGATTCGGGCACCTCTCTCGGCGGCGACGGTCTGGGACAGCTGGTCTGCCGCAGACGGCTGCTGGAAGAGATGAACCGGCACCCGGAGCTGCTGCTTTCCTCGACCCTGTACACCCTCGGCCATGAACCGACCCTGTCGGATATCTTCGCGGCGGCGGAAAACGGGGACGAGCTGGGACGGGCGATGGTCCGCCACGCGGCAAGGTGGTTTGCCGTCTCCATCCGGCAGTTTCTCTTCCTCGCCGACCCGGATATCATCCTGATTCAGGGCGATTACGCAAAGGCCGGGAGTTACTTCCTCGAGACCCTGCGCCAGTATGTCAAGTCCTATGTGGCGCCCTCGGTCAGCGTCATCCCGGATATCCGGCTCTCCTCGCAGGAGGAGGTCGACAGCTGCATCCTCGGCGGCGCGATCGTCGCCTCCGGACAGGTATTCGGCTCCGATACGATATATGAATAAACACAAAAACGCTTCCGGCTCTCCTGTGAGAATCGGAAGCGTTTTTTTATTCAGTCCGCGGTCCCCTGCCCCGGTTCCCGCTGCCGGATGCCTGCCTCATCGAGCTGCCGCTCGGGGAAGGCCAGCTCATAACAGTACCGGATAATTTCCTTGCGCTTGACGATGCCGATGAACATATCCCGGTCGTCGACCACCGGTACAAAATTCTGGCTCATGGCGGAAACGATCAGGTCCTCGATGCTGGTGTTGATCCGCACGGCCTGTGCGTTGGTCCGCCGGTGGATATCGCACAGCGCCTCGTCCTCCGCAAAGCGCAGGTTCATAAAATCATGGTTTTTGATGTCCCACAACAGGTCGCCCTCGGTGATCACGCCGACATATTTGCCCTCGCGGGTGATGATCGGGATGGCGGAATACTGATGATATTCCATCTTCTCCAGCGCCTGCCGCAGCGAAAAATCGTCATATAAAAATGCCACTTCGTTTTTTGGGGTCAGGAAGTGCAGCACGTTCACAAATATCACTCCTCATGCTAATGGTACTTAAAAAGCTCCGCTTCCTTTGGGCCGGCCCGGAAAAGCGCACATCCGATTTTTTTCCCGCTCAGGAGGAAAAAGCTGCCGTTCAGAGCTTATTCTATAAACATTATAACATAATTATGAAAGTCTGCACATCAATTTTTTGTGAATTTCTTTGCGCATTTTGACAAACAGGTTACTTTGTATAAACAGTTCCGCTTATACCGGCATACCGGCGGCATTTCCGGCGTATATATGCCCGTGGCAGGAAAATCTGCCGGCGGAAAGGATGGGGCGCGGATGAAAAGAGTGCGGATAGCCTGTGCGGCGGCTTTATGTGCGGCGGTCATTTGGGGTCTGGTCAGCGCCTGGGGGGAAATCCGCTGGAAAAACACCCCTGTTTTCCTCCCTTCCCTGCCAAGCTTTTCCACATCCGCCGATGAAAACGGTCAAAATGTCCCCGTCCGCACCGTCAGCGCGCCGGTCGCCGTTTCCCCGGCGCCGTCTGTTTCCGCGTCGGCCGCCTGCGTCATGACCGGCAGCGGGATCCTCCTCTATGAACTGGGCGGCACCTCTTTCCTCCCGATCGCCTCGACCACCAAGATCATGACCGCCCTGCTGACGCTGGAGCTGGGAAAAGGGCAGCTGGATAAGGAGTTTACCGTCGGGGATGAAGTGAAGGTCGAAGGGTCGGCGCTGGGAATCAAGCCGGGCGCGACAGTGACCCTGCGGCTGCTCGCCTGGGGAATGCTGCTGTCCTCGGGGAACGACGCGGCGTCTGCGGCGGCGGTACGGCTCGGCGGCAGCTTTGAGGGATTCGCTGAACTGATGAATCAGAAAGCGCGGGAGTTGGGGCTGGAAAACACCGTTTATGTCACCCCCTCCGGGCTGGACGCCGACGGGCAGGGCAGCTGCGCAAAAGACCTCGCGACCCTCGCCTGTGCAGCTCTGCAAAACGAGGATTTCCGGGCGATCTGCTCCCAGACAAACGGCCATATGGAAATAGGCGGCGTACCGTACTGGATGACCAACCACAACCGGCTCCTCAAAGAATACGACGGCTGCATCGGCGTCAAGACCGGCTTCACCGATTCAGCCGGACGCTGCCTTGTCTCGGCGGCAGAGCGCGGCGGCGAAACGATCATTGCGGTCGTGCTTCATGACCCGAACGACTGGGCAGATTCGGCGGCGCTTTTGGACTGGGGATTTGCGCAGTTGACAAAAACGGCGCTGGAGGCCGACCTCACCGGCGTGCGGATTCCAGTCCGCGCCGCGATTGACCCGGAGACTGGCGAAGAAAGCACACCCGGGTCTGTCTCCATCCGCCAGCGCACCCCTGTGACCGTTTCACTGGCTCCGGGAGAGGTCTTGCGCGAGGAGATGGAACTGGTCTGCTCTTTACCGGCGGACGCTTCTCCGGGCGATGCAGCCGGGATGGTGAAATGGGTCGATGGGGATGGGATGGTCAGGGGATGGAGCATACTGGAAGTAGAATAACAGCACCTGTAGCGGCGACCTGCGGTCGCCACCGATTACGCACAAAAGCCGCGGACATAACAGCCCGCGGCTTTTCTATCAAGCTTTTGGTTTTTCGATTCCGGTCACATCGTAATATTCATCTGTGTAACGGATTTTTGCATAATCAAAATTCTCCTGGATTTTTTTGACATAACCAAAAGGATCCTCCACCGGCTCAATTCCCAACGAAGCAATAGCCATAAGTGCTTTTTTCACTTCTTCCGACGCAAAATAATCGGCATCCTTCTGGAGATACTCATCAAATGTCGACCGGTCCCAGTCTACGATCTGTTCAATGGCGGCTTCACTGGAAGTCGACAGAATCAGTCCCAGAAACTTCTCAAAACTCTCTGCGACCGGATAAACGTGGTTTTCAAATCTTTCTGGATTGACAGCGAACACCGTTTCCCCAAAACCGTCGATGGTGCAGTAATGAATCCCGCCTACGCCTGTCCAAACAAGGATATGAGCGCCAACCGGCGTACAAAAATACCCTTCGTCATCCTGACGCTGAATCAAACCAACTGGACTTACGTCTTCCTTTAATTGATAAAAACGCTGCAGCAATGTTTCTGACATATTTTTCCCTCCCTGATATTCCGTATCAACAGTAAAAATAAACCATATCGGCGACGATCAAAAACCGCTGCCGATATGGTAGAAGAAGCTTTATTTATCAGTCTTCGGAACCTGCAGCACCGCGCCGGTATTGCCGGAGGTGACGAGAGCGGCATAGCGGGCCAGATAACCGGTGTTGATCTTCGGCTCACGGGGTTTCCAGGCAGCCTTGCGGGCAGCCATTTCCTCGTCGCTGATCTTGACGTTGATCGAGTGGTTCGGGATATCGATGGAGATGATATCGCCGTCTTTGACCAGCGCGATCGGGCCGCCGACAGCAGCCTCAGGGGAAACATGGCCGATAGACGCGCCTCTGGTCGCACCGGAGAAGCGGCCGTCGGTGATGAGGGCGACGGTCGAGCCCTGGCCGCGTCCCTGGATAGCGGAGGTCGGGGTCAGCATCTCGCGCATACCGGGGCCGCCCTTCGGGCCTTCGTAGCGGATGACAACGACGTCGCCGTCTTTGATGGAGCCTGCGTCGATGGCGGCCTGTGCCTCTTCCTCGGAGTCAAAGCAGCGTGCAGGGCCTTCATGGACGAGCATTTCGGGGACAACCGCGCTGCGCTTGACGACGCAGGAGTCGGGTGCCAGGTTGCCGCGCAGAACCGCGATACCGCCAGTCTTGGAGTAGGGGTTGTCGGTCGGACGGATGACCTCGGGGTTTAAGTTCTTCGCGTCCTTGATGTTCTCGGCGACCGTCTTGCCGGTGACGGTGATCAGGTCGGTGTGGAGCAGACCCAGATCGGCGATCTCCTTCATGACCGCGTAGATGCCGCCTGCGGCGTTCAAATCTTCCATGTAGGTCGGGCCGGCAGGCGCCAGATGGCAGACGTTCGGGACCTTTTCGGAAATCTTGTTGGCGATGTCCATGTTCAGGTCGATGCCACATTCATGGGCGATTGCGGGCAGATGGAGCATCGAGTTGGTGGAGCAGCCGAGCGCCATATCCATGGTCAGGGCGTTCTCGAATGCCTCGTAGGTCATGATGTCGCGGGGACGGATGTCGCGTCTGACCATCTCCATGACCTGCATACCGGCGTGCTTCGCCAGCTGGATGCGCTGGGAGTAAACGGCGGGGATGGTGCCGTTGCCGCGCAGGCCCATGCCCAGAACCTC
>CAMAJC010000024.1 GCA_945835425.1 uncultured Clostridia bacterium | reverse complement strand
GATAGACATAGCTTCTGCCGGACAGCGGGTCGCGGATTGCGCCGCCGAGGCAGGTCGCAGCGCCGCCGAACGGCTCGATTTCGGTCGGATGGTTATGGGTCTCGTTCTTAAAGAGCAGCAGCCACTTTTCGGGGGTGCCGTCCACATCGACCTCAACCTTGACGGTGCAGGCGTTGATCTCGTCGGACTCGTCCAGATCGGTCAGGATGCCGTCTTTTTTCAGCTTCTTGGCGCCGATAACCGCGATATCCATCAGGGTCATGGGCTTGTTCTTGCCCACATACAGTTCTTCTCTGGCGGCCAGGTAGCGTTCATAAGAAGCGCGGACAGCCGGGTCTTCGATCTCGACATTGTCGATGATGGTGCCGAAGGTGGTATGGCGGCAGTGGTCGGACCAGTAGGTGTCGATCAGGCGAATCTCGGTGATGGTGGGATCGCGGTGCTCGATGTAGCGGAAGTACCGCTGGCAGAAGCTGATATCGTCGAAGTCCATGGCAAGGCCATAGGAGACGATGAATCCGGCCAGCTCTTCATCGGTCAGGTCGATAAAGCCGTCGAGGGTCTTGACGGTGGTGGGGATATCGTAGCTGACAGCCAGGGTCTCGAATTTTTCGAGGGAAGCTTCTCTCGCTTCGACCGGGTTGATGAGGGTGCCCTTGATGGTCTCAAACTCCTCGTCGGAGATTTCGCCGTCAAACAGGTAGACGCGGGCGTTGCGGACGCGGGGACGGTCGCCCTGGGTCATGATCTGGATACACTGTTCGCAGGAATCCGCTCTCTGGTCAAACTGGCCGGGCAGGTATTCGACCGCCAGCAGCCGCTGGGATGCGGTCAGGGCAGGCAGCTCTGCCGAAATGGTGTCGACTGCCGGTTCGGAAAAGATCGTGCGGGATGCGGTCTCAAAGGTCTCCTGGTCAATGCCTTCAACATCATACCGGTTGAAGAGGCGGACACTTTTTACCTTGATGCCGAGGGTGGAGATGTCGTGGCGGACAGAGCCGGCCTCAACGGCAAACTCCGGTTTCTTTTCGACGTAGATTCTGAAAACAGCCATTTTCTCAAGTCCTTCCATATTTCGTCTTTATAGGGTCAGAAAGGGTGCAAGCGGAAGAATGAAAAGTCTTCCTTATATAAACACGAAAAACCGGTGTGACCGGTCTCGTTTATATCGTTTACATGCTTATATTATACCGTCAGAGTTCGTCCGGGTCAAGCATTTGTCCGACACATTTATCGCCTGCGCGGGAAAGAATTTTGACAGGTACGATACGTCCGCAGAACTCCGGCCCGCAATTGACGATAACCGGGGTGTAATTGGCGGTGCAGCCTTCAAAACCGAGCGGGGTCTGGGTCGTTTCGATCAGCACTTTTTCCACCCGGCCGACCATCCTGTCCAGAAACGCGATGCGGGTCTCATTGGTCGCGGCGATCATTGCCTTGCTGCGGGCGGATTTGACCGGTTCAGGCACCTGTTCCGGGCGTCTGGCGGCCGGGGTGCCGTCCCGTTTGGAGTAGGCAAACACATGAACGCGGGCAAAGCCAATCTCTTTGGCAAAATTCACGGAAGCCGCAAAATCCTCTTCGCTTTCGCCCGGGAACCCAACCATAATATCGGTGGTAATGGCGGGCATTTCAAAAGAAGCGCGAATTGCCTTTACAATGCGGGCATATTCCGCCGTGTCGTAATGGCGGTTCATGCTGCGAAGGGTGTTGTTGCAGCCGCTCTGGAGCGCCAGATGAAACTGCGGGCAGAAGTTCGGGAGCTTTGCCATCTCGGCGATATCTTCATCGGACAGCAGCTCCGGCTCCAGACTGCCCAGCCGCACCCGTTTGATGCCGGGGATGCTGCAGGCCAGTTTTACCGCATCGATCAGCCGCAGGCTAATCTCTTTTCCATAGGAAGAAAGGTTGATGCCGACCAGGACAACTTCCTTATAACCGCCCTCAGCCAGGGCTTCCAGTTCCTTTTTCATATCCGCCATCGGCTTGGAGCGGATCGGCCCTCTGGCCTTGGGGATAATGCAGTAGGAGCAGTACCGCTCGCAGCCGTCTTCTATTTTCATATAAGCGCGGGTGCGGCTGCCAAGCCCCGTGACCTGCATCGGCTCAAAGGATTCGCCGCGCTGGTGCTGCGGGATATCGATGATCCGCTCGCCGGTGCGCAGCGCCTGTTCCACCAGGTCGGGGATGCGGGCACGGTTCAGTTCGCCGGTGATGACATCCGCTTCGGCGATTTTTTCGGCGGCTTCGGGGAACGCCTGCGGAAAACAGCCGGTCAGGACGGCGACCGCAGAGGGGTTTCCCTTCTTCATCCGCCGCAGCAGCTGTCTGGTTTTCTGGTCGCCGGTGGCCGTCACCGTGCAGGAATTTAAAAGATAAACGTCAGCTTTCGCGTCCGGCGGCACGACCTCAAACCCTCTCTTTTTAAAGAGCTCGGTCAGGACCTCCGTCTCATACTGGTTGACCTTACAGCCGACGGTCATCAGGGCAATGCGCGGCATCAAAAGTCCTCCTTTCGGTTTGCGATTGTTATTCTTTTAACAGGGCTTTTTCTCTCCTGTGAGATAGCCATGTCCGATGTTATCGGAAGGAAATTGTAAAGAAAAGAAACAGGCGCTTGTTCACTTTGTTGCATTTGCCTTTACTTAAGTTGGCAAAAATCACCAATTCCAATTCTCTACAATTTATATTATAAGGGAATAAAGAGAAAATGGCAATACGCAGTTGACTTAAAGAAAACTTCCTGATATACTGCAATTGTAGTGATAATGGTCAATCAGAAAGGAGCTGCAGCGCGCACAGCCCGGCTCTGAAAAGCCAGTGTCACTTATATATAAATCAGGTAAGGAGGAATCCCCGAAAGATGAGAACTTGCAAAATCATGCTGAACACGATCGACGATGTGAGAAACTTTGTGACTCTGGTCAGCGACTGTACCTATGATGTGGAGCTGGTTTCCGGCCGCTACACTGTCAACGCAAAATCCATCATGGGTATATTCAGTCTTGACCTGTCCAAACCAATCACGCTTTGTGCTCACTTCGACGACACCGATACGCTGTTCGCCGAGCTAAGAGAATTCAAGGTCGCTTAAATCGGAAGCATGCACATTGCAAAAGCCGAACGGGTTTCGGCTCCAGTGAACCCGAAAGACCAAAATCGGAAAGTGAATCCCCGGACGGTATAATGAGAAGCCGCAGCGGGAATGCTTTCTACAGAGAATCCCACTCAGTCAAAAAAGGAGAAATATTTATGAAGAAAGTTTGCCAGATTAAACTCGGAACCATCAACGAAGTCAAAGAGTTCGTCAACATCGTTACCCAGTGCCCCTACGAGGTTGACCTGATCTCCGGCCGCTACACCATCGACGCCAAATCCCTGATGGGTATCTTCAGTCTCGACCTGACCAGACCGATCGATCTGGCCGCCGATACGGAGGACGTCGAAGACCTGCTCCAGAAGATCGACTTTTGCGTTGTCAAATAAATGCCGGATAACAGTTTCATGAAAACTTCAAAACGGGGACAAAAAATTGTTCCCGTTTTACCGGAAGCGAAATGAAATCGATTACATTCGACAAAATGTCCGCAAAAGCACTGGAAAAATCCAAAAAAATAAGACTCTCAAAAAGACGCCGTTAAAAAATAAAAAAGAAAAACGGCAGGGAAAGTTGCATCAAAAGACAAAAGGACCGGCAAAATAAAAAAATAAAACGCCGCACGGAAAAAAGAAAAACGACCGTCTCGGCAGTCCGGCCCACATTTTGAACGGGGAAACACTGAGAAACAGTGCCCCAAGGTAATGAAAGGAAAAATTGTTATGAGTATCTGCAAAGTTAAACTGAACGCTATCAGCGATATCCGTGATTTCGTCAACGCCGCTTCCAACTGCGAAAACCGTGTAGACGCCGTTTCCGGCCGCTACATTGTCGACGCCAAGTCCCTGATGGGTCTGTTCTCTCTGGACCTCTCCAAGCCCGTTGAGCTGCACGTCCACACCGAGAACCCCGAGAAGTTCTACGACTCCATCAAGAGCTACATCGTAGCTTAAGACTATGGCCGCGCGTTTCTGAACACACATGATGATTGTATTTTTCCCGCCGCAGGCGGGAAAAATACAACAAAGTCACCTTGTTTCCAGAACCGCATACCGCGCGCAACGATTGAAAGGAAGGATATTGTTATGAGAATCTGCAAAGTACAGCTGAACGCTATTGGTGAAATCCGTGAATTTGTCAACGCCGCCTCCAACTTCGAGGGCGCTGTCGATATGGTCTCCGGCCGTTATGTCATCGACGCCAAGTCTCTGCTGGGCGTTATGACCCTCGACCTCTCCAAGCCCGTCGAACTCCGCGTTCACGGCGATCACCCCGAAAAGTTCTTTAAAGCGATCGATTCTTATCTGGTTGCATAAAAGGCCGTAAACACGGCACAAGGTTTGGACAGAACTTATTTCTGCGCCCTTCTCCGGCGGAAACCGGAGGAGGGCGTTTTTGCATATTGCGGGGAAGGCATGCATATACTTTTATTGCATCTATGGGAACTTCCGGAAAATTCTCTATGGCGGAAAGGCGGCAGGATTATGGCGGCAAGAGAGAAAAAAGATTGCGGGAAAGCCGGATGGCTGCGGATGATGGCTGCGGCAGCGGCGCTGGGTCTTGTATGTACGGCTTTTTCCGCCGGAGCGGTTTTCGCGGAGCAAACGGCAGTCTGGGCTGCGGCGGACACGGCCCAGACTGCCGCGCTGGAAATCCCGGCCAAGAGCTGCATCCTCGTGGACAGCGCCGGGAATGTATTATATGAAGATAATGCCGACGAGCAGATGCCGCCGGCCTCGATCACCAAGATCATGACCCTGCTCCTTACTTTCGAGGCGCTGGAAGCGGGGACGCTGTCGCTGGACCAGACGGTGAGCTGCTCGGAATACGCGGCGTCGATGGGCGGCACCCAGATCTGGCTGGAACCGGGCGAGGAGATGGTACTCTCCGATATTATCAAGGCCTGCGCCGTCAACTCTGCCAACGACTGCGCCATGGTGCTGGCCGAAACCGTTTCCGGCAGCGAGAGCGCTTTTGTCGCCCGGATGAACGAAAGGGCGGCGGAACTGGGCATGACCGGCACCCATTTTGAGAACCCCACCGGCCTGGACGCGGAAGGGCATGTATCGACCGCCCGGGATATCGCGATCATGTCTGCGGAGCTGCTGCGGCATAAGGGCGTGACCGATTATACGACCATCTGGATGGATTCCCTGCGCGGTGGTGAGACCGGGCTGGTCAACACCAATAAGCTGGTGCGGTATTATACCGGCTGCACCGGCCTGAAAACCGGCACTACCGACGGCGCAGGCAGCTGCCTTTCCGCTTCGGCTACGCGGGACGGGGTGTCGCTGATCGCCGTGTCCATGGGCAGCGCGACCTCCAAGGAACGCTTTGCCGCCTGCCGGACGCTGCTCGATTACGGCTTTGCGTCTTTTGAGAACTTTACGCCGGAAATCCCCACTGAAAATCTCGCGCCGGTAAAGGTCCTGGGCGGCCAGGCAGAGACGGTGACGCCTGCCGTGACCATGCCGGAAAGCGTCCTCATACCGAAAGGAAAGAGCGGTGAGGTGCAGATGGAGCTGCAGCTCTCCGAGTCCCTGACTGCGCCGGTCACTGCAGGCGACCCCATCGGGCAGGCTACCTTTACCCTCGACGGCAAAACCCTCTGCACCGCACAGCTGACGGCAGATGCGGATATCGGAAAGATCGATTTCCGCTTCGCCCTCCACCGGATGTGGGAACTGCTCACCTCCGCACCGTTTTAGTTTTTCCCTTCCGGCTGACGGAAAAAGTCAATAAACCAGGCGATTTTCCTTTAGCATGGTAATCTGAAAGCCGGATAAAGCCATGTCAAAACTTTAAAAAATGTGTAAGAAGTTTGAAAATTTATCCCTGCCAAAGGTCTTATGACAAATTTTTCTGAAAAAATCCGGTAAAATAGCTTGAATATCCCCGTTTCATGTAGTACAATAAGATTGCACAAACATCTGCTTTGCGTAAGAATTTTGTGTTTTTCTTTACCCGCCCGGCACTGCGCAGCAAAAATGCTGTATCTGTTATGCAGACGGGATTTCAGGAAGCTCTGATTGAATGTTTTCCCTGCCGGAAGCGGGGAAAACCGCACGAATACGCCTCTGCACAAGAGAAAGCCGAAAAAATCAGAACTTCCTTTATATTATATGAACAGGGGGAATACGCCAATGGCGTTAACGCTTAACACTTCCTATATGGAAGGCTTTATGGCTGATCATGAAATCAGCGCACTGGCTCCTTTCATCAAAACTTCTCATGAAATGCTCCATGCCGGCACCGGTATGGGCAGCGATTTCCTGGGCTGGGTCAACCTGCCCACCGATTACGACAAAGAGGAATTTGCCCGCATCAAAAAGGCTGCCAAGAAGATTCAGGAACAGGCTGACGTCCTGGTCGTCCTGGGTATCGGCGGTTCTTACCTCGGCGCCCGCGCTGTCATCGAAGTTTTAAAGTCCCAGATGTACAACAACCTCGCCAAGGATACGCCGCAGATTTACTTTGCCGGCAACAGCGTAAGCCCCTCTTACCTGCAGGAGATCATTTCCCTGTGCGAAGGCAAGGATATCGCTGTCAACGTTATCTCCAAGTCCGGTACCACCACCGAGACCGCGCTCGCTTTCCGCGTTTTCAAGAAGCTCCTTGAGGACAAATACGGCGAAGGCGCGAAAGACCGCATCTACGCGACCACCGACCGTGCCAAGGGCAAGCTGAAAGAGCTGTCCGACGAGATGGGCTATGAGACCTTCGTCGTTCCGGACGACGTCGGCGGACGTTACTCCGTTCTGACCGCAGTCGGCCTGCTGCCGATCGCAGTCGCCGGTATCGATATCGATAAGCTGATGGAAGGCGCAAGAGCCGCCCAGAACGCTCTGATGGATCCCTCCATCGAGACCAATGACGCTTACCGCTATGCAGCTACCCGTTTTGCCATGAAGCAGAAAGGCAAATCGATGGAGCTGATGGTTTCCTTTGACCCCTGCTTTGCCATGATGGCAGAGTGGTATAAACAGCTCTACGGCGAGAGCCAGGGCAAGGACGGCAAGGGCCTGTTCCCCGCTTCCGTCACCTTCTCCACCGACCTGCATTCTCTGGGCCAGATCATTCAGGACGGCTCCAAGCTGCTGTTCGAGACCTTTGTCGACATCAAGAAGCCCAAACAGGATTTCTTCATCGAAAACGATCCTGCCGATATGGACGGTCTGAACTTCCTCTCCGACCAGAATATGAGCATCGTCAATGAGACCGTCATGCAGGCGACCCTGCTGGCACATTCCGAGGGCGGCGTCCCCTGTGCCGTTCTGGAAATGCCCACGATCAACGAGTTCGAGATCGGCTATATGATCTACTTCTTCGAGAAAGCCTGCGCTGTTGAGGGCTATATGATGGGTATCAACCCCTTCGACCAGCCCGGCGTTGAGAGCTACAAGAAGAACATGTTCGCACTCCTCGGCAAGCCCGGCTATGAAGAGAGAGGCGCGCAGCTCAGAGCAAAGATGGGCAAATAAGGAAAGCTCCCATCAGGATTTTCAACTGTAAGAAGATTTAAGCAGGGAGGAGACTCCCTGCCTAAATAAATGAAACAGGCCTTCTGTTTCGGAAAAATGGAGGTACCACTTATGATTAAACTTATCGTCGGAAAAAAAGGATCCGGTAAAACGAAACTCTTGGTAGATATGGTTACCAAAGCTGCGAATTCTTCCAGCGGTAATGTTGTCTGCATCGAGAAAGAGCCCAAGCTGACTTTCGACATCCCTTCCTCTGTCAGACTGATGGAGACCTGCAAGGACAGCATCGAAGGTTATGATGAATTTTACGGTTATGTAGCCGGCGTTCTGTCCGGTAACTTTGATATCACCGATCTGTTCATCGACTCTACCCTGAAGATCGGCGGCAAGGACCTGAACAAGCTGGCAGCTTTCCTGGCAAAGCTGTCCTCTTCCATCGCCAGCAGAGAAGTCACCGTCGTCCTGACGATTTCCGCGGACAAAGAAGAGCTTCCCGCTTCCCTGGTTCCCTACATCCTGTAATCAATCTTATGACGAAAATAAGACCCGCAGAAAAGCCTGCGGGTCTTGTTTTTTTGTTTTATCCATGCACGGCGGCCGGTGCTGTCGCGATGGCAGCAGGCGCGGCAGAAGGAGTCTGCGGCGTAAAATGGCTGTCCCAGTAGTCGCCGTAGGGAATCTGCTGGAGGGCGTCGGCCTGGAGCTTTTCCCGGCGGTAAGCGGCGAGCACCGCGTCTTCCAGCTGCCTGCGTGCGGCAGCGGAGATGGGGTGGGCGATGTCGCGGAAGACGCCGCCTGCTTCTCTCCGGGAAGGCATTGCGACGAACAGCCGCTGCGGGCCTTCAATGACCTTGATATCGTGGATGGCCAGCTCGTCGCCGATCGTCACCGAGACGACCGCGCGCAGCCTCCCTTCCTGCATCAGTTTTCTTACTTTGATATCGGTGATCTGCATGGATAATCCGTCCTTTCTGATTCACTTGCCGGTGGTTTATAGCAGAACTGTCAGTTTTTTCTGACACTGACAGTGTGGGATATCCGGGCAGAATTATGCAGATGGGCGGAAAAAATTCCCGGAAGATAAAAAATCCGACCGGCGGATATATGTAAAGATATCATGAAAAAAACTGCGGCCGCCTTGCGCTTTTGGCAAAAATATGGTACTATAAATAAAGTATATGCGGGGCACATTTCCCCTTGCCCCTGAGAAAGGTCTGGTAAAAATGGATACTTATTGCGAGTATATCGTAAAGAAGAAAAATGGCGGAAAAGAGCTGGCTCTGCGGGCACTGATTGTCATGGCGGCATTGGCTTTGTTTGTTGTTTTTATGCTGCTGGGCGGCGTCGTGCGGAGCTTTTCGATGATTACGACCCTGCTGGCGTTCGGCAGCCTGTACGGCGGCTATCTTCTGATTACCAATATGAACGTCGAATATGAATATATCGTCACCAACGGCGAGATGGATATCGATAAGATCATCGCCCGGCGCAGAAGAAAACGGATGCTGACGGTCAACGCCCGCACCTTTGAAAAATTCGGCCCCTTCAAAGAGGCGGAGCACGCAAACGAAAATTATTCCAACCGTGTTTATGTCTGCACCTCTCCGTCTGACCCCGGCTGCTACTACGCAGTCCTGAATCATCAGACCATGGGCCACATCCTTTTGGTGTTCACGCCCAATGATCATGTGCTGGAAAATCTGAAAATCTACATTCCGAAACAGGCTGGTGGCAATGCTATATACGGGAATAGACCTAACGGAGATTAATCGCATAGCGGAAAGTATCAAAAACCCTCGTTTTACAGCGAGGGTTTTTTCTGCAGTAGAGCGGGAATATTTTGACGCGCAGAAAAATCCGGTTCCGTCCATGGCGGCCTGCTTCGCCGCCAAGGAGGCTTTTTCCAAGGCGCTGGGGACAGGTGTGCGGGGATTCAAGCTGTGCGAGGTGTCGGTGGAGCATGACGCCCTCGGCGCACCTTATTTTGTTTTCACCGGCGCGGCAAAGGAGATCGTCGAGGGACGGGGACTGACCTTTTCTCTCTCCCTGACCCATACGGACACCATAGCAGCGGCATTTGTCGTGGCGACGGACGGGAAATAAAAGGAGGCTGTGCGGATGGCAAAGCTGAGGAAAATGCTGGGTAGTCTCGATGACCCGTCGGTCGCCGCCCTGATGCGGCTGATCGAGACCCAGAGCAGGGAGACGCTGGCAAAATGGGCGGCGGATTATACGGAAACGCACTATCTGCCGGTTTATGAAAAGGCGTTTCCGGAAGAGGATGGCCTGCGGGAGACGATTGCGGCCTGTAAGAAATGCGCTGCCGGAGAGATCAAACTGACAAAGCTCAAACCGCTTGTCAAAGCAGCAAGAGAGACCGCCAGCAGCCTTGCAAAAAGTACAGGCGTTTCACCCGCTGTACAGGCTGCTGCCCGCGCGGTCGCGACAGCCTGCGCCGTCATGCAGACCCCGACCAATGCGCTTGGTTTTACTTTTTATGGCGCTGCCGCCGCCGCGTATGATCAGGCCGGAACAGAGGAGCGTCCGGAAATCTATGACGCGCTGGCGGAAAAGGAACTGGCGGCAATCCTTGCGTCCTTGCAGGATGCGGCAGTCGAAAACGAGCCGAACCCGGTGAAGGTCGATTGGAACTGTTAAGATACCGCTGGTTTAATAGCTTTTCCCTGTCTCAGGCGGGAAAAACCACACATCAATATGCTTCCATAATACAATCTGGAGGAGAAAATGGGCTTGTATCAGTTTTATACGGTTATCGGGATGATTTTCGGCGCACTCTTATTGATAGGCGCCTGTTTCATCAGAAAGAGATGGAGAAAAGTCTGCGCGGTGCTGACCGTGATCGGGTTTTTGCTGATTCTGGCCGGTATGGTTCTGTCGCTTTTGATACAGACCGGCGTGATACAGGAACCGCTGTGGAGTTTTGCGGTTGTGACGAGCAGATAAAGCGGATGAAAGGATGAAAGAAAATGGCAGATTTAAAGGGAAAAACGATTCTCGTCGGTGTGACCGGCGGTATTGCGGCATATAAGATGCCCAATCTTGTGAGTATATTGGTGCAGAAGGGCGCGGACGTTCATGTCCTGCTGACCGAAAACGCAAAAAACATCATCCCGCCGGTGCCTTTTGAGGCGCTGACCGGCAACCGGTGCCTGACCAGCCCCTTTGAGCGGAGCGATCCGCCGGTTATCCACCATATCGCCCTGGCCAAAAAGGCGGATATGGTGCTGATTGCACCGGCTTCAGCGGACGTGATCGGCAAATGCGCAAACGGCATTGCGGACGATATGCTGACCTCGACGATTCTGGCCTGTCAGTGCCCGATCTACTTTGCGCCTGCGATGAACGAGCGGATGTACGCCAATTCGATTGTGCAGGAAAATATGGAGAAGCTGCGCCGCCATGGCTGGCACCAGATCGACCCGATTGTCGGCCATCTCGCCTGCGGCGGAGCCGGGATGGGCAAGATGCCGAACCCGGAGGAGCTTTATCTTTATGTCGAACGGGAGCTGGCCCATGAAAAGGACATGGCAGGGATTAAACTTCTGGTGACTGCCGGTGCGACCCAGGAGGCCATCGACCCGGTGCGCTATATCACCAACCATTCTTCCGGCAAGATGGGCTATGCCATCGCCAAGGCCGCGATGCTGCGTGGTGCGGAGGTAACGCTGGTCAGTGGTGTAACAGCCCTGACGCCGTCGCCTTTTGTGGAGACGGTGCACATCGTTTCGGCAGCGGATATGTACCGGGAGGTCACAGCCCGCGCGGCAGAGCAGGATATTATCATCAAGGCCGCTGCGGTCGCCGATTATACGCCGGAGACGGTCGCCGATGAGAAGATCAAAAAATCGGATGGGGAAATGTCGATTCCGCTGCGCCGGACACAGGACATTCTGGGCTATCTCGGCGAACACCGTGTGCCCGGGCAGCTGCTCTGCGGCTTCTCGATGGAAACGGAGAATATGCTGGAAAATTCCCGCAAAAAGCTCACCAAAAAGCATGTCGATATGATCGCCGCCAACAACGTCAAGGTCAAAGGCGCCGGTTTCCAGGGCGATACCAATGTCCTGACCCTGATTACGGCCGACAGCGAGGAGGAACTGCCGCTGATGAGCAAGGAAGAAGCGGCGGACAAGCTGCTGGACAGACTGATGGAAATGAAGAATGAAAAATGAAACAACTTCTGACAAATATTTTTTTCCCGCCGCAGGCGGGAAAAAAATATGCAGATAGCCTGTTGGGAAGCAGAAGTGTGTATAAGATTTCATATATCCAAAATGGAGCATGACAGTGCATGGCGGTTCGCCATGCGATTGAATGGGCGGATGAACGCGCCGGAAATGGAGTGAATAAAATGGAAATCAATGTAAAACTTTTATCGGCAATTCTGGATGCGTACCCTTACCGGGTGGTTTTCTGCGACCGGGAGCATATTGTGCGCTACATGAACAAAGACGCGAGAGAGCGCTACGCCGGACGGGTCAAAATCGGCGACAGTATCTTTAATTGCCACAATGCGGAGAGCTGCAAAAAAATCGAGGCTTTCCTCGCAAGAGCCGACGCCGGTGAGGACGAAATGCTGGAGGCGGTAAGCCTTTCCAAGCGGGAACGGGAATTTTTCACCCCGGTCCGCGACGAGGACGGCAGGGTCATCGGCTATTTTGAGCGGCACGAGGACTACTGGGAACTGTAAGAAATTTTGGGCTGCGTGTTTTCTCCCGCCGCAGGCGGGAG
>CAMAJC010000023.1 GCA_945835425.1 uncultured Clostridia bacterium | reverse complement strand
GCGGGAACATCCGGTAAATCTGCTTGCAGCCAAACATCCACTCATAGGCCATATCGGCATTTTCGAGGTTGATGATCGGGCAGTAGCACTGGGCGGCAAAGATATCGTCCCGTTCTTCCGCAGCGCCGATCTCCCGGAGGTAGGGCAGGTAATTTTCGTTGTTGCCGGTGACGCCCAGCAGGCTGCTCATAGCGCCGCCTGCGCTGGTGCCGACCGAAACGATCTTGTTCATATCGCCGGGGAGCCGGTCCGCAAACCTGCGCAGAAAACGGATACCGGCCTTTAAATCGACCAGCCCGGCCGGGGATTTGCCGACCGATTCTCCGTTTTCATCGACCGTCTGCCGTCCGCGGGCACCGGCGCTGACCAGCACATACCCGTCCTCCAGGTAACGGCGGTTGCGCATGGTGAGCGGCGCCGGGCGGCACTCCGCATAACCGCCGACGTCGTTATAGTAGACAACAGGCGCCGTTTTGGCCGTATAGGTCGCGCCGTGCCGGGTGGTCAGGCTTTCGCCGCGGATATAGGCCGCCGGGACATAGATATTCATGCTCTGCTTTTCCGGGTCAAGGGGCTTGTCGCAGTAGACCAGCCCTTCCATGCAGTAGCAGTCGCCGTCCGCCTGATAGTTCCATTCTTTCAGCTGCATAAAAAATTCCTCCTTAAAACGCCGCTTGATTTGCGTTTGCACTATACTTTGGCCGGTAAAGGCTTTATTGGTTTTATTATAGCACGTCCGCTTTTTCGGCAGCAATCCGCCTTTTTACGGGATTATCCCGCAATATGCATAAAACCGTTCCTCCTTTCATATGGATGCTCTGAAAGACATCCTGTGGAAAATCTCATTGATTTCCGGAAAGAAGGAACGGTATGAAAAAATACAGGTATTTGCTGCGTCGTTTTGGAGCGGTTCTGCTGGCAGGAGCGGCGGTCATGATGCTTGGCGCCTGCGGGAAAAAGTCGGAGAAGGAGCCGCCTTCTGCCGCGGAGATCGCGGCGGTTTTCGCGGATTCCTTTACGGCCGGAGCCGATATGACGGTGGGGTTGTCGGAAGAGGAGAGCGATACCCTCGACCTCAGCGCGGTCATCACCCGGTCGGGAGACTGCTGCTCGGTCGAGGTGACGGCGCCGGAGCATCTGGAAGGGCTGTGCTTTTCGATCGACAGCCTGCAGAGCGGCAAACTCACGGTCTCTTATAAGGGCCTGGAGATTCAGCCGGACTCGATGCCCGGCTCCAATCTCGGTACAACGCTGTGCGGCATATTGACAGCGCTGGCGGCGCCGGAGGAACTGACCGTCACCGATACGGCGGAGGGCTGGTGCGTCACCGGCCAGACGGCTGCGGGCGGTTTTGCGATGCTGCTGGACGAAAATACCCACTATCCGCTCTCCCTGACCCTGCCGGACGCGCGGATCGGCTGCCGATTCACATCCTTTGAGACGATGTCGGTCTTCCGTCCCGACCGGGTGGAGGAGGACTTTGCGCCGCAGGAAAGCTCGGAGGATTCTACGGACAGTTCGGGCAGCGTGCCTGCGTCTTCCGCGCCGTCTGAAAGCAGCACGGATGGTTCCTCCGCGTCCGATACCGATGCGATCACCTTCCCGATCAATCCCAGTCGTCCGGAGGAATCGAGCGAACCGGCTTCGTCCGATGCGTCCAGCGATACCGGCGAATCCAGTGCGACTTCTGATTCCAGCGCAGTCAGCGACGCCAGCGGCGAAAGCTTATAAATCAGAACAGCCGGTCGTAGCGGATGGTGGTGTTAAACAGCGAGCGGATGGTGTCGGGATCTCTTGTCTGGCCGAGGATCCACATGACCTTGGTGACGGCGGCTTCGAGGGTCATATCGCCGGTCTCCAAAAGCCCCAGCTGCTCCGCTTCCCGGCCGACGGCGTAAACACCCAGGTCGCTGCCCTCGTGGATGACCTGGGTCGCCATGACGATCAGCTTGCCTTTTTCCATCAGCTGCCGGGCGACCGAAAGGAAGCTATCCTTCCCGTCCTCGTCGCTGTAGGGCAAGCCGCCGACGCCGAAGCTCTCGATAATAACGGCGTCATAGTTTTCCCCGGCCATGGCGAGGATATCCGGCGAAAGGCCGGGGATCAGTTTGAGCAAAAAGACGTTGCTGCACAGCTTGTCGTAAAAGGCCGGGCAGCCGCTGGTTTCCTCGGTGATATAGTGGACGATATGCCCATCGCGGATGGCGGCGAGATAGGGGAAGTTGATGCTGGAAAAGGCGTTGTAGCTCTTGGTGCGCATCTTCCGGGCGCGGGTGCCGGCGATGACGTTGCCGTCAAAGACGATGCTGACCCCGTGGGCACGGTCGCAGCAGGCATAGCAGAGGCTGTCGAACAGGTTCATCCGCGCGTCGGTGTCCTCCATGTCAATGGGCCGCTGGGCGCCGGTGATGACGACCGGCTTGGGCGAGTTCTGGATGAGGTAGGAGAGGGCGGCGGCGGTGAAGGCCATGGTGTCGGTGCCGTGGCAGATGACAAAGCCGTCATAGCGCGGGTAGTTTTCCCGGACGCATTTTGCCATCATCAGCCAGTGCTCCGGACGGATGTTGGTGCTGTCGAGGTTTAAAAGCTGGATAGCATCGGTCCGGCAAAACTCCCTTGCCTGCGGGACATAGGCAATCAGGTCGTCGGAGGTGATCAGCGGGGTCAGGCCGTTTTCGGTGCGCTTGCAGGCGATGGTTCCGCCGGTAGCGATCAGCAGTATCTTTTTCATGGAAAGTCTCCTTTATATTTGGTGGGAAAGATGGCCGTCATTTTTGTTCATCCTCATTATAATGCCCGGAAAAAATCTGTCAAGAGCTCATCAGCCGGAAAGTTCAGTTTGACGACAAAGTTTATGATTGCAGGGAATTGTGTCTTTCGACTGTAGCGGCGACCTGTGGTCGCCACCAGATTTTCGCAAAAGGGCGTATCTTTGTGGCAGATAGACGGTCATTTTTCTGTATCGGTGGCGACCGCAGGTCGCCGCTACAACAACTAAGGTTTTATGCCTGAGAAATCTGTCGAAATAACGGATAAAAAAAGGTAAATCAGATGAAATAGTTCTGGAATAGTTTACAAAATATTCAAAAATGGTTTGTTTATGCTGGACAATCCTTTATTGTGCCGTTATAATAAAAATACCTGTATGACAGGAAACTGTAACGACAAAAGGAATGGTCTGAACATGGAAAAAATGCGGCCTATGCTGCTCAGCACACTGAAAGGCTACACCAGACAGCAGTTTGTGAAAGACGTTGTCGCGGGCGTCGTCGTCGCGATTATCGCGCTGCCGCTCTCGATTGCTTTGGCGCTGGCCTCCGGGGTCGGCCCGGAACAGGGTATCTACACCGCCATCGTCGCGGGTTTTGTCATCTCGGCCCTCGGCGGCAGCCAGGTGCAGATCGCAGGCCCGACGGCGGCTTTCGCTACCATCGTCGCCGGAATCGTCGCCCGGAACGGTATGGACGGGCTGGCGATGGCCACGATTCTGGCAGGCGTTATCCTGATTCTGATGGGCATCTTCCGGATTGGCGGCCTGATTAAATTCATCCCCTTTACCATCACCACCGGTTTCACCTCCGGTATCGCTGTGACCATCGTCATCGGCCAGCTGAAGGATTTCTTCGGCGTCAGCTACCCTGCCGGAATGCCGACCATCGAGACGATGGAGAAGCTGAAAGCCTTCTTTGCGGGAATCGGCAGCTTTAATCTCCACGCGCTGATCGTCGGCGCGGTCTGCCTCGCGATTCTGATCATCGCGCCGCGCATCACCGAAAAAATTCCGGCTTCTCTGCTGGCGGTTATCGCGGGCATCCTGATGGTCAAGTTTTTGCCGCTGCAGGTCAACACCATCGGCGACCTGTACACCATCAGCGGCGGCCTGCCCGCTTTCCATCTGCCCCATTTTTCCTTTGAACTGGTTCAGACCGCTCTGCCGGACGCCTTTACGATCGCAGTGCTGGCGGCAATCGAGTCGCTGCTCTCCTGCGTCGTCGCCGACGGCATGATCAACGGCCATCACCACTCCAACATGGAGTTGGCAGCTCAGGGCGCAGGCAACATCGCCTCGGCTCTCTTCGGCGGCATCCCGGCCACCGGCGCCATCGCCAGAACCGCCGCCAACGTCAAAAACGGCGGCCGCACGCCCATTGCGGGCATGGTTCACGCAGTTGTGCTGCTGCTCATCCTCGTAGTGCTGATGCCCTACGCCGGGATGATTCCGATGCCCACCATTGCGGCCATCCTGTTTATGGTCGCCTACAATATGTGCCAGTGGCGGACCTTTGTCAAGCTCATCAAGACCGCGCCCAAGAGCGATATCGCCGTACTGGTCATCACCTTCCTGCTGACCATCATCTTTGACCTGGTGGTGGCAATCGAGATCGGTATGCTGCTGGCCTGCCTGCTGTTCATGAAGCGGATGAGCGACGTCACCGAGGTCAGAAGCTGGGTCTATACCCAGGACGAGGAAGAGGCCGAGCAGGAAAAGCTGCGCCACCTTTCTCCCCATATCAATGTTTATGAGCTGAGCGGCCCTCTCTTCTTCGGCGCTGCGGACGCAGTCGGCCGGATCGCGGTTCGCGACGGGGTGCGCTGCCTGGTGCTGCGGATGCGCGCAGTGCCGTCTCTGGACAGCACCGCCATGAACGCCATGGCCGACCTGCAGAAAAAGTGCGCGGATAAAGGCATCCACCTCATTCTCTCCCATGTCAACGACCAGCCCTTAAACGTCATGCGCAAGGCCGGGTTCGTCGAAAAAGTCGGCGAGGACAACCTCTGCCCCAACATCGACGCGGCAATCGAACGCGCGGAAATGCTGGTTAAGGAAACCGCATAAGTTTTATGAAATCTCCCTTGTTTTGAAAACGAGGGAGATTCTAGACTGTCGAAAAAGGTAATCTATTGATGATTCGCAGTTGTAGCGGCGACCTGCGGTCGCCACCGACATCAGCTAAACATCTAGTATCTCATGCGTATCGATTGAGATTTGTGAATTTGTACAAATTCGGTGGCGGTCGCAGACCGCCGCTACAAGTAAATGATTGTTACGTTTGATTCTTTGTAGACTTTATTTACAAGCTGAAATCTCCCTTGTTTTCATAACGAGGGAGATTTTGTTTTGCCAGGAAATTATGTCTGTAAAAATGATCGGACGCTTTTATAGGATAACCGGTAGGGCGGGCTGCCCTCAGCCCGCCGCGTTCTATAGAAAGTATTCCAAAATAATGAGAGTTTTATCCGAACGATCGCGGTTGTCAGCAAATATGTATATGATATAATAAGACCAGAAAAACAAAGCACCTATAAAAAGAAAGGAATGGATTATATGCTGAAAGTTGGCTTGATTCTTTACTCGGTACGGGCAGAGATGGAAAAGGACCCCATCGGGACGGTCGAAAAGGTCGCCGGGCTGGGCTACAAAAACATCGAGGTCTGCAACCACAACGCGATCAACGACCCCGGCTGCGGCTTCAACGTTGATGCACAGACGCTGAAAGGTACCTTTGACAAATTCGGCTCCAAGGTCATCAGCGCCCATGTCTTCCCCTTTGAGAAGTCGGATATGCAGGCAGTCATCGCCTACAACCAGGCCCTCGGCAACCACCGGATCGTCAATCCCATGGGCAAGTTCTCGACCTATGACGACCTGATGCGCCAGTGCGAGGACTTTAACAAATGGGGCAAAATCTGCCATGAAAACGGCATGACCTACCTCTACCACAACCATGACCATGAATACAAGACTTTCGGCGGCAAGGCAATCCTCGACATCATCGCTGAGAACACCGACCCCGATTACCTCTCTTTTGAGCTGGACACCTTCTGGACGATGCGTGCAGCCGTAAACCCGGTCGACCAGATGAAGAAGATGGGCAGCCGTATCAAGCTGATTCATCAGAAGGACTTTGCCTGGGATTCGATGGCGCCGCTGAACACCATCGGCCTGACTGCGGAGGAACGGGAGATGAGCGGAGAAGTCGGCATGGACGGCAACAGCTCCTATGCCCAGAAGGGCGGCAGAATGTCCCAGGAGAGCATCGATGAAGCGCGCCGCATCCGCAACACCGCTTTCACCGAAATCGGCACCGGCATCATGCATATTCAGGAGATCATCGACGCGGCCAATGCATACACCGACGCAAAATACATCATCCTCGAACAGGATTACACCCGCATGGAAAGCCAGCTTGCCAGCGTAGAGAAGAGCATGGAAGCCTTCCGGAAGTTCACCGGCATCAGCTGGGACGCGGAATAAGGCAGTTTTCCAACGTTTCCAGATCAAAATGTGAATAAGCAGAGCGTATCATCTGCATACAGAAAGGAAGATTTCCCATGAAACATAAAGTAGGTTTAATCGGCTGCGGCGGTATCGCCAACCAGAAGCATCTTCCGGCGCTTTCCAACGCCTCCGACCGGGTCGAGATCGTTGCATTCTGCGACCTGATTATCGAGCGCGCCCAGAAGGCCGCTGAACAGTACGGCGCTCCCGGCGCTAAGGTCTGCACCGATTACCATGAGCTGCTGGCCATGCCTGAAATCGAAATCGTCTATGTCCTGACCCCGAACGTCGCACACTGCGAGCTGTCGGTTGCGGCGCTGGAGGCCGGCAAGCATGTCATGTGCGAAAAGCCCATGGCCGCCAACACCGAGGACGCCCAGAAGATGCTGGACGCTTACCATAAGAGCGGGAAGCTGTTGACCATCGGCTACCAGAACCGTTTCCGTCCCGACTCGATGGCGCTGAAAAAGCTCTGCGAGGATGGGGAACTGGGCGAGGTTTACTACGCCAATGCCCATGCCCTGCGCCGCCGCGGCGTTCCTACCTGGGGTGTATTCACCGACAAGTCCAAACAGGGCGGCGGTCCGCTGATCGATATCGCGACCCATTCCCTCGACCTGACTCTGTGGTTTATGGACAACTACGAGCCTGCGACCGTCACCGGCTCTACTTTCGATAAGCTGGGCAAGACCCTCCGTCCCGGCGAACAGGGCAACGGCATGGGACCCTGGGACCCCGATACCTATGAGGTTGAGGACGCGGCGTTCGGTTTTGTTACCATGAAGGACGGCTCGCTGATCACCATCGATTCCTCCTGGATTCTGAACTCCACCGAGGAACGCTGCGCTTCTTCCTACCTCTGCGGCACGGTCGCCGGTGCGGAACTGACCGGTGTCGGCGGCGCCAACAACGAAAAGCTCTACCTCAATAAGGTTATGGCCAATAAGCAGGTCAAAATCGAGGTCGATACTTCTGCCGGCGGCGTCGATTTCTTCCCCGGCAAGAAGATGGACGCCAAGGACGTAGAGTGCGCCGTCTGGCTGGACGCGGTCGAGGGCAAGCGGGAGCTGGTCGTAAAACCCGAGCAGGCTTTCGTCGTCACCAAGATTCTGGACGCGGTTTATAAATCCGCTGCATCCGGCCGTCAGGTTGTGTTTGACTGATCTCTTAACCATTCTTTCTTTTGCAGATAGCAGCCAGAGTTTTCTCCGGCTGCTGTTTGTATTTTACAGGCCATATTAACTGAAAATGAAAGAATGATTTAATCCGCGTCCGCCTGATAGGCGAAATGCCGTAATTTTGTGCAACACGCCATTTTGACGAGAGGCCGTGCGCATGTTATAATGTAGTCAATAAATAAAGTCGGTTTCTCAGACGGCGAAACCATACCAAACGGAAAGGAATGGTCGAAACCATGGCAGAACAGCAGATGGGGCTTATACGGGACAGTATTTTTGAGCCGTCCACTCTGGACGATTTCCCAATACGGATCACGGTGGCTACCGGTGCACAGGCATATATCTACCACTGGCATGACGCGGTGGAGATTCTGTACGGCCTGGAGGGCTGCACGACTGTCGGCATTATGGACCGGCCTTACCAGCTGCAGGAATCGGATATTCTGGTGATCGGAGCGGGAGAAAACCACTGCCTTTTCCCGTCGGATTACCGCGCCAGGCGGCTGGTGGTCATGGTGGAACCGTCCTTCCTGTTCGGGCAGAAAGCCTTTGCGGAAGACAGGCAGTGCTTCCAGCAGATCGAAAAGCACAGCGCCCTCTGGAGCCCGGAATCCAAGGAAAAGGTGCGGGACTGCCTTTCCGCTATCTATCGGGAGTATTACCGGCAGGAGAAGGGCTGGAAGGAGCATATTTTCGGGCAGCTGATGCTGCTGGCCTCCATTGCCCTGCGGGAACTGCCGAAAACCGAACCGAAACGCCGTCCCCAGCAGGACGATGTATTGCGGCAGATTTTGGCCTATCTTTCGGAGCATTATCTGGAGCAGCTGACGCTGGAGAGCTGCGCGGCTTCGCTGGGGTTTAATCCCTCTTACCTTTCCTCCCTGTTCAAGCAGAAGACCGGCGCGTCCTTCCATCAATATCTGCTTAACCTCCGGCTCAACAAGGCCGAGTGGCTGCTGGCGCACAGCGAAATTCCTGTAGCGCTGGTGGCGGAGGAGAGCGGGTTTGCCAGCGACAAGACCTTTTACCGGGTCTTCCGGGAAAAGTACGGTATCTCTCCGACCCGATACCGGAAAGAACGGCAGCACTAAAAATGCGCATGAATATGCTCCATAAAAAGCAGAGCTTTTCCAAACATGACGATTCGTTGCAGTTTTATGCAGCAGGCGGAAAAATTTTCCGTGCGCTGTCATAAAGCTGCAACTTTTTTATTTGCTAAAGTGTATTATTCATAGAAGGACGGCGAAGTATGGCTGTCCATGGGAAATATGACCTCGGAAAAGGAGGAAAATGGTATGCTGAAAAAGATAGCGGCGCTGCTGGGCGGCGTCATTTCGGTCGTTTCGCTGGCAGGCTGCGGCGTGCGGGCGGAAGAACTGCCGCCGGAAGAACAGGTAAGCTATGAGACCGGGTGGATTCTGCAGGTGAGCGATACCTGCGTATACATGGTGCCCGATGAGGGCGGCGTTCCGGACGGGATCGGTTCGATCACATCGGTCGGGTTTAAGGACGTCAACTGGCAGGATGCAGAGGGACAGACTGTCTCCGCTGCCGACCTCTCACCGGGTCAGCAGATTCGGTACAATATGACCATGGTGCTTGAGACCTGGCCTGCGCAGCTTTACGGCTGCGACAGCGTCACCCTGACCGGCGGGCAGGCGGATGTCTCGGAGCTGGTCGCCAAGTGGAATGAATGGAACGAGGGAAACGGCGTCGAAGACCCCTATGGGATGCCGAAGCTGCAGGTGCTGTACAGCGACGACAAGATTGCAAGCTGCGCTCTGCCGCTGAAAGGAACTTCGACCTGGTACAACGACGGCACCGGGGTCTGTCAGGATTCCGACCATCCGCTCCGTTGGAAGGACGACCATCTGGTCAGCATCAGCCTGCAAAAGGCCGCGCAGATGCAGCTGAATTTCGCCGCCATCGACAAAGCGCCGGACAAGGTGGTTCTGCGCCGCTGGGACCAGAGCGAACGCGGCCAGACCGCCATCCCGGAAGGCGAGATCGTCACGCTGGACGAAAGCTACACCTTCACCGCCAAACCGGACAGCGTCTATGAGCTGTCGGCGACCTGGGACGACGAAACGGTCGGCGGTACGCTCAGCTGGGGATTCCAGACCTGCGCCGACGGTGCGTAAAGAAATGCACTTTTTTTCAAAAAGGTGTTGACAAAAGGGAAATCATGCTGTATAATATAGAAGCTGTCACGAAAGTCAGCTTCTAAGTTGTGGGTATAGCTCAGCTGGTTAGAGTACCTGCTTGACATGCAGGGGGTCGATGGTTCAAGTCCATTTATCCACACCATTACAAAAGCTGCGGATTCGGAAACGAATCCGCTCTTTTGCTTTCCTATGGAGGCATAGCTCAGCTGGTTAGAGCGCAGCGTTCACATCGCTGAGGTCTTGGGTTCGAGCCCCAATGTCTCTACCACGAAACGTCTGCAGACAATAGTCTGCGGGCGTTTTTTCATGCCGCAAAATCTGGATATTAACGACCTGAAAATAGACAAATAATGCTGGCATCGCGGCGGGCTGAGGGTCGTAATGTCCGCAGGACATTGGAGCCCTACCGTTCCTTTTCGGATAACCGCTGAGAAAGCGAAAAAATAAGCACGGACGAAAAAGATCCGTGCTTATTTTCGGTTGGCTCAGTCAGCCGAAATAAATTCGATTTTTACCTTTTTCCCCATGGCATCGGCTAAACGTCGAAGAGTGCGCAGAGAAGGATTTGCCGTACCGTTTTCCAGCCGGCTGATATCGGCCTGGCTGATTCCGGTCAGATCGGACAGCTGCTTTTGGGTCATATGCAGTTCTTCACGGCCTTCCAGCATAGCCCGAATAATCTGATATTCCGGTTCCAGCACGTCCCATTCTTCTTTGAAAGCCGGGTCATGCAGCTGTTCATCTAAATAGTTGTGAAAGTCGCTCATGGTTTATTCCCCTTTCGTTTCAGGTAATCATCGCGATATTTCAGGGCGGTTGCAATTTCGTTTGGCGGTGTTTTCTGCGTTTTCTTAATAAAGCCATTGGTGAGAATAACAGTTTTTCCGATAACGAAAAAGTATAAGACGCGGGAAATGTCAGAACCCTGCTGGGCACGGATTTCAAAGATTCCGTCTCCCAATGGTTTGGAATGTGGTTCGCGCAATGTATTTCCCGCTATTTCCAGCAGTGATACTTCCCGTAATAGTTTGGCCCGCATTTTTACGTCCAGACTGTCTAAAAACTCTTTGACAGGTATACTGCCGTCTGCTTTTTTATAAAAATCTACCTGGAAGTTTGGCATAGTTTGTCTCCGCAGTATATGAAACCTCTTACATTTCTATTATATGTTATATATAACATATTGTCAAGTACTGCTGTATGGAATTTTCGGCGGGCTGAGGGTCGTAATGTCCGCAGGACATTGGAGCCCTACCGTTCTTTTTCGGGCGAGTGTTGGAAAAACGAGATTTCTATATATCCCATGCCCAATTTTCCCCGGCTGTTTGCGCAAATAATAGGCAGAAACAGAGAAATCTCTGCGCGGCGCAATTTTTCCTTGCATTTTTGCGCCTGCCGTGGTATAATATCATATGTTCTCAGGAACGTGTATGTGGGTATAGCTCAGCTGGTTAGAGTACCTGCTTGACATGCAGGGGGTCGATGGTTCAAGTCCATTTATCCACACCAAACAAACGGGTATTTCGCAGGAAATGCCCGTTTTTTATACCGCGGTGCGCGAAAAAGCGCGAATCCTGTTGACTGGACAGGGGATATGCGGAAATGAAAAAAACTCTGTGAGGGAGTAGTAAGCGCACGCAGGTGCGTAGCAAGTCAACATACTGACCCATTGGTCTGGCTTGTTTTAAATTACGAGACTCATGTATACCGGTAATGGCTATACATGCGTCTTTTTTGTTGAGGCTCAGGTGTAGGCAAGGCTATACCTGAGTTTTTTATTTATGCGGCGCATCGGCGCAGGGAGGTGCGGATAAACCGGCAGGACGGCGGACAGGCTGTAACAAAACGAAATGGAAAGGAAAGATTCTTGATGAACTGGAGCTTTATATTTTTCTTCAACAGCATCCTTTTGGGCGTCGGCCTGGCGATGGATGCGTTTTCCGTATCTCTGGCCAACGGCCTGAACGAGCCGTGCATGGGCAGAGGCAAAATGTGCGGCATTGCCGGTGTATTTGCCGCGTTTCAGGCCATAATGCCTATGGCGGGCTGGATCTGCGTCCATACGATTGTCGAGCGGTTTAAGGCTTTCGAGAAGTTTATCCCGTGGATCGCGCTGATCCTGCTATGTTATATCGGCGGCAAAATGCTGATCGAGGGAATCAGAAATAAGGGCGAAGAGGAGCAGTGTTCGTCCAAAATGAGCTTTGGACTTCTGATGGTGCAGGGTGTCGCCACCTCCATCGACGCGCTCTCGGTCGGTTTTACGATCGCCGATTACGGCTGGCTTATGGCGCTGGTATGTGCGCTTGTCATCGCGGCGGTGACTTTTGTCATCTGCATGGGCGGCCTGATGCTGGGCAAAAAGTTCGGAACCAAGCTCGCGGGCAAGGCCAGCATCCTCGGCGGCGTCATTCTCATTCTCATCGGTCTGGAGATTTTCATCAGCGGGATTATTTAAGGGAGCTCCGATAAAAAACGCATGGATACGTCTCTGAAAAGGCAGGGAGCTGCATGCATCAGAGATTCCGAAAAAGAAAGGAAGGTCATATGCTGGTACCGGTTCTTCTGTTTATTCTGGGTCTTCTGTTCCTGATCAAGGGCGGAGACTGGTTTGTCGACGGTGCGACAGGGGTCGCCCACCGTTTCCATCTGTCGGAGCTGCTGATCGGCGCGACGGTCGTGTCCATCGGGACGACGCTGCCGGAGGTCATGGT
>CAMAJC010000022.1 GCA_945835425.1 uncultured Clostridia bacterium | reverse complement strand
GGCCAGCAAAAGCCTTGCCATGTCTTGCTTCATCGCGAGCCATTTCATGAACGGTGTCATGGATAGCGTCGAGGTTCAGCGCTTTTGCACGTTTAGCGAGGTCGGTCTTGCCGGCGGTAGCGCCGTTCTCAGCCTCGACTCTCATCTCGAGGTTCTTCTTGGTGGAGTCGGTGACGACTTCGCCCAGCAGCTCAGCAAACTTAGCGGCATGTTCAGCCTCTTCGTAAGCAGCTTTCTCCCAGTACAGGCCGATCTCGGGATAGCCTTCGCGATGAGCGACGCGGGCCATAGCCAGATACATGCCGACTTCGGAGCACTCGCCGTTGAAGTTGGCGCGGAGGTCATCGATGATGTCCTGAGGAACGCCCTTAGCTACGCCGACAACATGCTCGGCAGCCCAGGTCATCTCGCCAGCCTGTTCGGTGAACTTGGAAGCGGGAGCGCCGCACTGCGGGCATTTCTCGGGAGCAGCTTCGCCCTCGTAAACATAACCACATACGTTGCAGACAAACTTTTTCATAGGTAATACATCCTTTCTTGTTTCATGAATATGCCAAGCGGCTTATTAACTGTTTGGACTTCCGGTTTCCCGGCTTGCTTATATTATAGCGTATGAAAACGGATTTGTCAACATTATTTTAGAATATTTCTAAAATATTTTTTGGTTTTTTTGCAACTTTTTTTCTTTCACAAGTGTATCAATTTATAGGAAAGGTCTTATTTTTTCGGTTTTTCCCTTAAAAGGCGTATGCAGAAGACTGAAAATCTTCCGGAAAGCGAACCGGTTTGCAAAATCCTGAAAATCTGGTATAATCTATATAAATATCATCAGACGGCGCAAAGGAGGGATGAGGATGCATATTCTGCTTGTGGGAATCAACGCGAAGTTTATCCATTCCTGCCTGGCGGTCCACACCCTCTCCCAGTATGCCGCGGAGCAGTACCGGCTGGATGTCAAAACGGCGGAATATACCATCAACCAGCTGCCGGATCAGGTTTTGGGCAGCATCTACCGCCGGAAGCCCGACCTGCTGGGCTTTTCGGTCTATATCTGGAACGCTTCCTATATATATGAGCTGATCGGCAATCTGAAAAAGATTCTGCCGGAGACAAAGATCCTGCTGGGCGGACCGGAAGTCACCTTCGACCCGGCAGAGGCGCTGCAAAAGGGCGCGGATTTCGTCCTGTCGGGCGAAGGAGAAGAAAGCTTTTCCCGGCTCTGCCTGGCGCTGCAGAATGGGACGCCTTTGGAGGAAGTACCCTCCCTGACCTGGAGAGACGGCGGCACGGTGCGGACAAATCCGACGGCGGCGCCGCTGGACTTGGCAAAGCTCCCTTTTGTTTATGACGATCTTACCCCCTTTGCCGACCGCATCATCTATTATGAGGCGCAGCGCGGATGCCCCTTTAACTGTCAGTACTGTCTTTCCTCCACGGACAAAGGCGTCCGGTTCCAGCCGTTGGACAAGGTGAAAAAAGAGCTGCAGTTCTTCCTCGACCATAAAGTCCGGCAGGTCAAATTCGTCGACCGCACCTTCAACGCCAACCCGCGCTTTGCCATGGCGATCTGGCAGTATCTCGCGGCGCATGACAACGGCGTAACCAATTTCCATTTCGAGATGGAGGCCGCGCTGATTACCGACGAGATGATCCCGTTTCTGCAGACGGTGCGGCCGGGACTCATGCAGTTCGAGATCGGGGTGCAGTCGACCAATCCCGACACCCTCGCGGCCGTCGACCGGCGGGAAAGCTTTAGCCGCATTGCCGGACGGGTGCGGCAGCTGCAGCAAAACCGCAATATCCACCTGCATCTCGACCTGATCGCCGGGCTGCCCTACGAAGGGTATGAAAGCTTTGGTCAGTCGTTTGACGATGTTTATGCCCTCTCGCCCGACCAGTTCCAGCTGGGGTTTTTGAAACTGCTCAAAGGCTCCGGGCTGCGCCGCGACCGGGACAAATACGGCATCGTCTGCCGGGAGAAACCGCCCTACGAGGTGCTGTATACCGATGCGCTGTCCTATGACGAGCTGCTGCGGCTGCACGCCATTGAGGACCTCACCGACAGCTACTATAACAGCCGACGTTTTACTGCCTCACTGGCCTATCTGACCGGGCTGGTCGAGCCCTTTGCCTTCTATGAGGGCTTTGCGGCGTTTTATGAGGAAAACGGGTTGACCGGACATCCTCCCTCCAAAACCGGCCAGTACGACGCTCTCTACCGGTATGGCTCCAGTCTGGACGGCGCAGACCCCGTGCGGCTTTTGTGGCTGTTAAAGCTGGACTTTTTCCTGCGGGAACGGCCCGGAAAGCTGCCGGAATGTCTGCGGGCGCTGCCCGATCTGACCGGGCAGGCAAAAGAGCGAATCTATGCCTTTTACAGCGACCCCGAAAACCGGGAAAGGCTGCTGCCGGAATACGGAGACCTGCCGGACTACAAGCTGCTGGCGCGGATGGCGGCTACCGAGCTGTTCCCCTTTGACCCGCTGCCCTACCTGGCGCCGAGCGGTGCCGCGGCAGTTACCGAAATCGAAACGTCCCTTTTGTTCAACTACCGCCGGACCGATATTTTCGGCAACGCGGCAGTGCAGGCGGTCACGCTGCCGGCATTTTCGCGCGGATAAGCTGCGCAAAATGTATAAGGGACAGCTTATCCGGGCAGCAAAACCGCCAAAATGAAAAATTTTTTTACGCTTGATGCAACAGATGCCCCCGAAGAAAACACTTAGTATTTGTAAGCGGTAAACTGCGGGTATAATATGTCCCAATGATTACATTTATCCGTCAGATAACCCCTTGCGCTGTACGATTTGTTTACCCTCGGCCGCATCTGAGACCCAAGAAATTTCTGATTCTTGTGTTTTTCCGCCTACGGCGGAAAAACACGCCTGCATACGCACCTTAAAAAGTAGAAAGGCAGTTTTATCAGAGTTTTCCTGGAAAGTGAGGTGAGGATGTGCCGGATAGACGCGATCTGGTTGCGGCAGCACGGAAAGGCGATAAAAACGCTTTCGGGCAGCTGTATGCCGAGATCTATACCGATTTATATAAATTTGCGTATTATGTGCTGAAAAACGAAGAGGACGCAAAGGACGCCGTCAGCGACGCGGTCATGGACGCCTACGCCGGTATTTCCAAGCTGAAGTCGGAGGACGCTTTCAAGTCCTGGATGTTCCAGATCCTCTCGGCCAAGTGCAAGCGCAAGTTAAAAGAGTACGCCACCCGCGGACACACGGCTTCGCTGGACGACGCGGCCGATGTGGCTGTTGACGGAAAAGAAGAGAGTATCGAACTGAAAAACGCGTTCGATTCCCTGACCGATGAGGAGAGGACGATCATTTCGATGAACGTCTTCGGCGGCTATGACAGCGGTGAGATCAGCGATATCTTAAAGCTGAACCGCAACACCGTCCGCTCCAAACAGAGCCGCGCCCTTTCCAAGCTCAAATCGATTCTGGGCGGCGGAAAATAAGTGAAAGATACATATTTTGATTCAATATTGCAGAAAGGAGGATAACCTGTGCGAAAAGACGATGACAAAATGAATATGGAGCTCACCCCTGAGCAGCAGGAATTTATCCGACTTCTGCGTGAAAAGGCGGAGGATACCCCCATCCCGATGGCGCTTGAGCCGGAGATGATGATGGCACGACTTCCTGATAAACCGACGCTCTGGCAGCGGCTGCGGCTGAAAGTGCCGTCGCGGAAGACGATTTCCGGGATGGCCGTGGTCATGGCGGCCTGTGTGGCGGTGCTGCTGACCGGCAAGGAACCGGTGAAGCAGTATCTGAATGGCGGCGGCCTGGCGGTTACAGAACCGGAGCAGGTGAGCCGGGAGGAAAGCAAGGAGCCTTCGATGGATTCCTCCACCGAGCCGTCTTCGGAGCCCTCAACGGAGCCGTCTTCGGAGCCGTCGGTGCCTCATGAAAGTTCCGAAATGAGCGAAGCGCCTTCTGAGCCTTCGTCCGAAACGTCTTCTGTCCCCTCCAGCGAATCTTCCAGCGAGCCTTCCCGTGAACCTTCCGATACATCCGTCCAGCAGCCGGAAAGCCATCCTGACCCGGATAGCAGCGGTTCGCAGGCTGTACCGGACGTACCGGTTTATGAAGAGCCTTCCTACCAGCCCTCCACCGAAGAGCCGGATGACTTTGAGGGCATTATCCCCAGCGGCGAGCTGAGCGAAAGCAGCACCACCGTCGTCGACCCCAACGCCCAGGCGACCAATCTGCCCAGCGGCGAAGGCGCCGATTACGCGGCGGTTTATGCGGCGCTGCAGAAAGCCGTGACCCCTGAAAACGCCACCACCCAGTATTCGACGGCTGTCCTGTCCGCCGGTATCAGCGCCGACGGTCTGGTTCAGAATAACCAAAAGACCCTTGTGGCCACCGACGGGACTTACTTTTATGTGACCCATCAGAATGCGCAAATCGTTTCCATCCTGCGCGGCAGCGAATCCAGCGGCAGCGAGGTGGGAAAGATCGCCGTCACCTTTGAAACGCCCTCCTTCACCGGCATGGAAGTCACCTCGACCGCCATTACCGGCTGTTATTACTCCAACAGCGAATTGTTTATCGTCGGCACGATCTCTTATTCCGGCGAAAAAGGCGCAAAGACCCTTTCCGCGGTGAGCTGTTACGATGTTTCGACGCCCAAGTCTCCCCGTCTGCTGGCTTCGACCGCACAGGACGGAACGATGGTCGGCGCAGTCATGTCCGGCAGCTACCTCTATGTATTCAGCCGCTATTATCCCGACACCACCGTGCAGGAAAGCTACCCGGCCGGATATATCCCGCTTCTCTACGGAGACGGCGTTGCCACCCTTCCCCGTGCCGACTGCATCGCCATCAGCGAAGCCGGCACCGACAGCTATATCGTCGCGACTTCCCGTTCGGTCAAGAACCCCGGCGATATCATCGACTGCAGCATCCTGCAGGGCTGCGGAAAGAGCTTCTACCTCGGCAAATCGGGGCTGTACCTCTTCCAGGAGATGGCAGGGGATATGAAGACGATGATCTCCGGCATGACCTTCTCGGCAGGCCAGATCGAGACGACCAGAGACGTCACCGTCAAGGGCATCCTCGGCACGCTGGAATCGCCGAATGAATACGGAAGCACCCTGCGTATCCTGACCTCCAGCTACGGAGAAACCAATGATACCAATCTCTATATCTTTGACCGCAGCCTGAACCTCCTCGGCAAGGCCGAAAAGCTGCTGGAAGACGGCGTTCTGCGGTCGGTACGCTTTGACGGCAACACCCTGTACTACACCGTTTACGGCTATGACGGCCAGGTCTACGAGCTGAACCTCTCCGACCCGGCGAACCTGCGGCGTGCACAGGCCGCTGACCCGGAGGAAGAAGCGCTGATCTCGGTGAGCACCGAAGGCAACTACTCCGTCCGCCTGACCGGCAGAAAGGGCCGCACCGAGCTGGTGCTGACCCTGCGGCTGACCGGCCTTGAACGGGACAGCGTCACCATCCAGATGCCCGGCGGCTACAGTGAGGATGACCTCGCGCTCGTGTACCTGGGCGACGGCTACGTCTGCCTCACCTACCGGGAAGGCATCCACGATATCTTCGCGCTCTACCGCTGTGACGGCGACACCTTAAGCGAGGTGCTGACCTACGCCTGTCCGTCGTCGGAGGACGGCAAGGGATATCTGCAGGATGGCAGGTTCTTCCTTGTCACTTCCATGCGGACGATGTCGTTCAGTCTGGAAACCGGCGAGCTGGTAAAAGAGATATATAACGACTGACGGACATCGTTTTGAGATGCTCTGAAACCCGACAACATGCGGTTTTATGCCGCCTGCAAAACGCAGGCGGCATTTTTGCTGTCCGCATCGGAGACAAACTATTGACACGGCTCTTTCTGCGCGTTATCATAATATATGCAAGTACATTTTACCTGTGCTGCAGGTTTTCTGCGCGCAGTTACGCTTTTGAGAAAGAAGTATGTCCATGTCTGAAGAAAAACAAGCCGTATCCACCAAGAATGATCTCCTCGGGACCGCACCGGTCGGCAAACTGATGTTTAAGCTGGCGATTCCCTGCATCACCGCCCAGATCATCAACGCCCTTTACAACATTGTCGACCGGATGTACATCGGGCGGATAGAAGGCGTCGGGAAAACCGCTCTGGCGGGCATCGGCGTTTCCTTTCCGCTGATTATGATCATCTCCGCCTTCGCCTACCTCATCGGCCAGGGCGGCGCGCCGCTCGCCTCGATCAAGATGGGCGAGCAGAAAAAAGACCACGCCGAAAAAATCCTCTCCCAGTGCTTTATGACGATGATCATCCTGTCGGCTGTCCTGATGCTGATCATTTACCTGGTAAAGACCCCGCTGCTGATCGCCTTCGGCGCGTCGGACGCCACCCTTCCCTACGCGCAGGATTACCTGTCCATCTACCTGATCGGGACGGTGTGCGTCCAGATTTCCCTCGGGATGAACGCCTTTATCACCGCGCAGGGCTTTGCGTCGGTCTCGATGCGGACGACCCTGATCGGCGCGGTCATCAACATCCTCCTCGACCCGCTGTTTATCTTCGTGCTGGGCCTCGGGGTCAGGGGCGCCGCCATCGCAACCGTTCTGGCGCAGACCGCCTCGGCTGTATGGGTTTTGACCTTCCTGTTCGGCAAAAAGACCACCCTGAAAATCCGGAAAGCCGTCCTGCGGCCGCAGTGGGCGATTATGAAGCCGGTCGTGGCCCTCGGCCTTTCGCCCTTTATCATGAACGTCACCGAGAGCGCCATCCAGATCGTCTTCACTTCCAATATGCAGAAATACGGCGGCGACGATTACGTCTCGGTCATCTCCCTGCTGGTCACCTGCACCACCGTCGTCATGATGCCGATGCTGGGCACCTGCCAGGGCGCACAGCCGATCACCAGCTACAACTACGGCGCGGGCAACTACGACCGGGTGAAGGCCACCTTCAAGCGGCTGATTACCTGCAATATGATCTACTGCCTGATCGTCTGGTCGCTGATCCAGCTGTTCCCGTCGGTCGTCATCCGGCTGTTCAGCAGCGACGCTTCCCTGCTGGAAATCGGCTCCCACGGCGCCCGCATCTTCCTGTTCGGCGTCATCACGATGTTCGGGCAAAACGCCTGCCAGAACACCTTCCTGGCCTTGGGCGAAGCAAAGGTCTCGATGTTCTGTGCGCTGCTGCGCAAGGTTTTCCTGCTGATTCCGCTGGCACTGATCCTGCCGGCTGTTTTCACCAGCACCGGCATCCTTCCGGCCACCGACGGCGTTTTCCTGTCGGAGCCGATCGCCGATATCCTCGCTTCGATCACCACGACGACCATCTTTTTCTTCCGGTTTAAGAAGATTCTCGGCGGGAAAAAGGCATAAATGAATTTCATTATGCAATTTTCATAAATCAGTCCTGCACAAAATCGTTGAACTGCCATTTTTTAGAAAAGGTGTTGACAAAAGTTTTTGACGGTGCTATTATGTGTGCATAACCAATAACAACAAACCGATGATGTGGATATCAAACAGGATATGCGCTTCCAGAGAGCGGGCGATGATGGAAATCCCGCAGTAAGCAGCCTGCAAATGGACCACAGAGGGCGAGGTGAACGGTGGGATTTTCCCATCCAGTACCCAAGACGTATGCCTGCGTTAAAGGCCGGGAATGTGCTTGCATTTCGGAGAGTGGTCGTCTGCGGGAGTGGACTATAGAAGTATAGGATACTTTTACAGGCGGCAATTAAGGTGGTACCGCAGATTTCAGATCTGTCCTTAATTTAAGGACAGATCTTTTTGTTTTTCTACGGGAAAATCCGATCCGACATCCGACAGCATGTTTCCCTTCATCTGGATGATTGTGCGGCAGATGATGGGCAAAAAGAAAAATTTATCCGCACAGGAAAGGATTTTTACCATGGCTGAAAAGAGAACTGTAACCGCAACACACGAAACCGGACTGAAAAACCTCAACAACCTCCTGCTGGTCGGCGTCATGATGGCGGTCGGCGTCGTACTGCGGCTCTGCGCCGGCTTCCTCGCCGTCGCGGGCATGCACCCCAACTTCCTGATCGCAACCTACTGCCTGTCCATCCTGATCGTCAAACCGAAGCTCCGTGAAGCGGCGGTCATCGGCCTGATCTCCGGCTGCATCAGCCAGATCGGCACCAGCATGCCCTGGATCAACCTCGGCAGCGAACTCGTCGGCGCGATTGTCATGTGCCTGTTGATCATGATCCCGCTGCCCAAGGTCGTCAAACCCCTGGTCACCACCTTCCTTACGACCCTCGCTTCCGGTTATTCCTTCGTCGCTCTGGCCGCTATTTTCTACGTCCATCCGATGACCATGGCGACCTTCCTCCAGATGTCGATGGTCTGCTTCGTGACCGCGGCGCTCAACTGCGTGATCGTCACCATCCTCAGCATCCCGGTCAACCGCATCATGAATAAATAAGCACCGGCAGCGAAAGCCCGTTTGTAAACGGTCCTACGAAACCTCTGATGAAATGCTTTTTCCCCGCCTTCGGCGGGGAAAAAGCCACATAGATCAAGGCTTCCTAAACAGACAGATTTGAAGGAAACAGTGGAGGGACTTGCAGATCATGATCCAGTTTGAAGATTTCAGCTTCCGCTACAAAAGCAGTGAAGCGTTCGCCTTACAGGGCATTTCCATGACGATCGAAAACGGCGCCTTTGTGGGCATCATCGGCAACTCGGGCGCGGGAAAATCGACCCTGACCTACACCCTCAGCGGCATCATCCCGCACCACTTTGACGGCGATTTTTACGGCTCGGTCAAGGTAAACGGCCTGGATACCGTCGAGGTCAAGCCGGAGAAGCTGGCGCAGTTTGTCGGCGAAGTGTTCCAGGATATCGACAGCCAGATGGTCTCCAGCATCGTCGAGGACGAAATCCTCTTCGGGATGGAAAACTTCGGCGTTCCCCACGACGAGATTGGCAGAAGGCTGGACAGCGTACTGGATATGCTCGGCATCCGCGACCTCAAAGACCGGCAGATCAGCTCCCTTTCCGGCGGTCAGAAGCAGAAGGTCGCTATCGCGGCGATCCTCGCCATGGACCCGGAGATCATCGTTCTGGATGAACCGACCGGCGAGCTGGACCCCGCAAGCAGCATCATGATTTTCGATATCCTCCGCCGTTTAAACCGGGAGTTCGGCAAGACGGTCATCGTCGTCGAGCAGAAGATCATGCTGCTATGCGAATATGTCGACCGGCTGCTGGTCATGGACGCAGGCAAAATCGTCTTTGACGGCAGGAGCGAAGAGATCGTCCAGCAGGTTCCGCTGTTTAAAAACCTAGGCATCAACGTTCCCCGTGTCGTCGAACTGGGACAGCAGCTGACAGCCGCTGGACTCTATCACGGTGCAATCCCGCTCGACCTCGATCAGGCGGAAAAGATGGTAAAGGAGGTGCTGGCCGATGCTGGCGTTTGAACATGTGCATTTTGAATACCCGGAAACACCGCCCATCATCCCCGACCTCTCCTTTACAATCGGCGACGGCGATTTTGTCGCCCTGATCGGCTCCAACGGCGCAGGAAAATCCACCGTCAGCCGCCTGGCGAACGGCCTGCTGCTCCCCACCTCCGGCAAAGTCCTGCTGGACGGCGCCGACACCCGTACCACCCGCACCAGCGCCATCGCCCGCAAGGTCGGCTTCCTTTTCCAGAACCCCGACCGCCAGATCTGCCAGAACACCGTCCGGGAAGAACTGGCCTTTGGGCTGAAGGTCCAGGGCGTGCCGGAAGAAGAAGTAAAGGCGCGCACCGAGGAGGCGCTGCGGGACTTCTCGCTGGACGGCGACTGGTTCCCCTTCACCCGCAGCCGCGGCGAACGGCAGCGGATTGCTCTGGCAAGTGTTCTGATCTGCCGCCCGAAGATGGTCATCCTCGACGAACCGACCACCGGGCTGGACTATAAGGAATGTATCGCCATCATGGACTATATCACCAGACTGAACCGCGAAACCGGCCTGACCGTGCTGATGGTCAGCCACGATATGGAGCTGGTCCAGCAGTACGCAAAGCGGGTCCTCGTCCTCACAAACGGACAGCTGCAGGGCGACGGACCGGTCACCGAGATCATGAAAGACCTGTCGATTCTTGAGAAGGCCCATGTCCGCCCGGCGCAGATTCCGGCGCTGGCTCTGCGGTTCGGCGACCGATTCAAGGATGTCTATACGGTCGATGAGATGGCGGCGGCCCTGAAAGCAGCCGCGAAAAAAGGAGGCGCACCTGCATGAACCTGCTGCAATATCAGCCGGGAGAATCCTTTCTGCACAAGTTAAACCCGGTCACCAAGCTGCTGGCGGTGTTCCTCTACTGCGTCGCCTGCATCATCAGCGACAGTATCTTCGTCGAGCTGGGGCTGATTTTTCTGATGCTGATCATCTGCTTTTTTGCAGGGCTGGGGAAACGGGCGCTCTCCCTGACCAAAAACCTGCTGATTCTCGGCGGGATGATGTTTATTCTGCAGCTGCTCTTCGTCCGCACCGGCACGCCGCTCCTCAAAATCGGCAGCCTTTGCATCTTCACGACCGGCGGCGTTTTCAGCGCACTGCTCCTCAGCTGCCGGATCATCGCGACAATGCTGCCGATGATGCTGCTTTTCGCGATCACCCAGATGACCGACCTCTGCGGCGCCATGGTCAAGCGGCTGCACATCCCCTACCGCTACGCCTTCATCGTCACGACCGCATTCCGATTCGTCCCGCTGTTCACCTCTGAGTTCCACGATATCGAGGACGCGCAGAAAGCCCGCGGCGTGGAATACGACACCAAAAACATCTTCAAAAAGATCGGGCTGGTTGTGCCGCTGGTCGTGCCGCTGCTGATGTCCAGCCTGAAAAAGGTCGATGCGGGCGCCATGAGCGCCGAGGTGAGAGGCTTTAACCTGCGCACCGTCCGCAGCGGCTACCGGGATTATCCGTTCGCCGCGGGAGATGGGGTCTGCATCGCCCTGACAGTGGTTTTGATCATCATTTCGGCGCTGTTATAATCGTTTTTCTCTGCGTGTTTTTCCCCGCAGCACAGGGAAAGGCACGCATATTTATTATTTATATGGAAGAAAGGGATAATATGGACGCAAAAGTTACTTTACGATACGGCGAAGAGAGCCGCACAGTCGATATTCAGAGCGCCGCGGATATTCAAACGATCCTGCCGCTGCCGATGGACGAGATCACCGATCTGAAAGCGGCATTTCTTCATTCAGTCACCGACGGTGTCATCGGCAGCGCACCGCTGCGGGAAATCATCGCGCCGGACGATTCCGTGACCATCGTGGTCAGCGACATCACCCGCAGCTGGATGCATCAGGACAAGATCATCCCGCTGCTGGTCGATTACCTGCATGAAGTAAACGGCGTGCCTTATGGGCAGATGACCGTCCTCATTGCCCTGGGGACCCACCGCCACTCCACGCCGGCCGAGCTGGTCAAAATCTGCTCGCAGGAGGTCGTAAACAAGGTGACGGTCGTCGACCACGACTGCGACGCGCCCGATCAGGTCTATGTCGGCACGACTTCCCGCGGGACCGAGGTCAGGGTCAATAAACTGGTAATCGGGCGAAAGGTAATTGTCGTCGGCGGTACGGTGCATCATATGATGGCAGGCTTCGGCGGCGGCCGGAAAAACATCCTGCCCGGCGTCGCCAGCCGGAGCACCATCCGTCAGAACCACAGCCGCGCCCTTGACCCCCATGCACCCCATTCGGATGCGCGGGTCGGCTGCTGCAAGCTGGAGCATAACCCGATCCATGAGGATATGGCCGAGGCGGCGCAGCTTGTCCATGTGGCATTCAGCATAAACCTCGTCGTCGCCACGTCGGGCGTTCACAACGGCATTTTCAGCGGCGACCTCGACAAGGCCTGGAAAGCGAGCTGCGACTATCAGAAGCGCTGCTATGAAATCCCGATTGACCGGCAGGCAGACGTCGTCGTGTGCTCCACCGGCGGACACCCGAAGGATATGAACCTGTACCAGGGATGCAAGGGAATGCTCAACGCCATGCGTGCGCTGAAGCCGGGCGGCACGATGCTCTGGCTGTGCAAATGCCCGGAAGGCGGCGGCGCACCGGATTATTTCAGCTGGCTGAAACCGCTCTCGGAAGGGCACTTAGATGAATCCCTGCGGGCGGATTTCACAATCGGCGGCTATATCTTCTATCTGACCGTCGAGCAGCTCCACAAGGCTGCCCACGTCTACACCCTCACCGAACTCGACCCGGAAATGGTGCGGCCGATGGGAATCGAGGCAGGAAACGACCTCGATTCGCTGGTCAAAAAGATCGATTTCACCGGAAAAAGCGTCTGTGTCCTGCCCTTTGCCGGCAGCATCGTCCCCATGCCGCAGGAATAAACGGCCGTTATTTTGCTCAGATATGCGCATAAATGCTCATAAATCATCACGTCAAAAATCCGCTCCGGGATGCTTTCGGGGCGGATTTTTATGTTGGTTTATTAAGGGATGGAAAAAGGGAAGCGGAAAATG
>CAMAJC010000021.1 GCA_945835425.1 uncultured Clostridia bacterium | reverse complement strand
TTTGACCTGCTTCAGACGGTGCCCGGCAGCTTTATGTGGGTATCGCCGGTTCCGCAGCGGATCTTGGACGAAAATGGGCTGGTGCAGCGGCCCTGTCAGATGAAGGCAAACCTCTGCCGGGATGTGGCGGTCTATCCGCGAGGACACAATCTGACGCGCTATGAACAGCAGTTTTTATCGGAAGTCCGCAGCACGGTCCGCAATCTGCAGCGGCAAAACTGAATATACAAAAGAGTCAGTCGGAAATCTCTTCCGGCTGACTCTTTTTGCCAGCGATTCCCCTGCATGGCTCCTTTAAAAGCGCGCATACTTATTTTTGCAGCGCAAGGAGGTGCCTATGTACAGAGGAAAGGTCGTTATTGCAGGAATGGATACGTCCGCTCTGCCGGTCATGCAGGAGGAGGAAAAGATGCGGCTCCTGCGGCAGATGCGGGATGGAGATAAAAAGGAAAAAGAAAAGGCCAGAGCAGAGCTGATCGGCGGGAATCTGCGGCTGGTGCTGAGCGTCGTCCAGCGGTTTTCCGGGCGTGGGGAAAACCTCGATGATCTGTTTCAGGTCGGATGCATCGGGCTGATCAAGGCAATCGACCACTTCGATCTGTCGCAGGAGGTGCGGTTTTCGACCTACGCCGTGCCGATGATCATCGGCGAGGTGCGCCGTTTCCTGCGGGATTATGCGCCGATGCGGGTCAGCCGGTCGCTGAAGGACCTTGCCTACCAGTCGATGCAGGCAAAGGAACGGCTGACGGCAACGCTTGGCCGGGAGCCGACGATCATGGAGATTGCGGGGCAACTGGGGCTGCCGAAAAGCGACGTGGTACTGGCGCTGGAATCAATCGTCGACCCGGTGTCGCTCTATGAACCGGTTTATTCCGACGGCGGCGAACCGATCTATGTGATGGACCAGATCGCCAGCGGCAGCGACGACGGCGACTGGGTGGACGAGATCACCATCAAGGACGCGCTTCACGGGCTTTCCGATCGGGAAAAGAAAATCATCGGCCTGCGGTTTTTCGAGGGCAAGACACAGATGGAAGTCTCCGGCGAGATCGGCATCTCCCAGGCACAGGTCTCGCGGCTGGAAAAAGGCGCCCTGCATAAGGTGCAGGCGTGTCTGCACGGATGACAGCATAATAAAAGAGCGTATTGTACAGCTTGGGTACGAATACGCTCTTTTATACTTATTTTCTTTCAAATTCATCCCGATGGGCATCAAAAAAATCAAAATAGGTGCGGACGCCGGGAATTTCCGTCCAGCGTGCCGTCCGAACAGGCCGGGTATCCAGATCATAAATCCGGGCATCTCTCAAGGCGAGCAGGAAGGGCGAATGGGTCGAAATGACAAACTGACAATGATAAAAGCGGGCGGAATCCTCCAGAAACTGCAGCAGCTCCAGCTGCCGGTCAGGCGAAAGGCTGTTCTCCGGCTCGTCCAGCAGGTAAAGGGTGTCCTCCTGTATCTCGCGGGTAAAGTATTCAAAGGCGCTTTCCCCGTTGGAGCCGTTGCGGATGTTTTTCATCAGCTGGTTTTTGACATAGGCAGAGCCTGTGCCACGTCTTGCGGCCGCGACCTTTTTCAGCTGGTCGTAATCGTCCATCGAGCGCATCTGAAAATGGGCATATTTGGCACTCGTATATTCATTTATGAGTTCTTCCCGCTTGCTGTCGATGCCGCTGTTGAGGGTGCGGACGTTTAAGAGATAATCAAAAACGTCGTCGCTGGTGATGATTTTTGCTTTTTTCAGGGCAGTTTTGGCGCCGGGAGCGAGTTTTGCGTGACAGAGGCGCAGGTAATCCTCCCAAAAGCTGCTGCGGTTATAAGGAGACGCACGAAATGCGCCGACCGACTCCGCAAGGAGGTTTAAAAGGGTCGTCTTCCCGCTTCCGTTTCCGCCGCAGAGGATGGTCACCGGCTCAAAATCCAGCCGGGTCAGCCCCATTTCCGGGAAAATCTGAAACGGATAGAAATTGTTGTAGCAGGTGCGGGTGATATGCAGGAAGAAATCGGTTTCTGCCTCGGCATCCGGCAGCCTGAAAGATTCCAGATAAATCATGACAATTACAGTTCAAAATATTTCTCAAGGGCGGCGGCGATGCCGTCCTCGTCGTTACTGAGGGTAATGACGTCGGCTGCTTCCCTGACCGGGTCCTTGGCGTTTGCCATGGCGATGCCGAGACCGGCATAACGGATCATCGGCATATCGTTGTAGCCGTCGCCGCAGGCTGCCAGCTCTTCCCTCTTTACGCCGGCGTATTCGCAGAGCTTTTCAAGGGAAACGGCTTTGTCGATGTTTTCCGGCATGATTTCGATGAAGAAAGCCTCCGAACGGTAAACGCTGAGGTTACCCAAAGCGGCTGCAATCTCCGGTTCGATTTTGCCCATATAGTCGCCGTCACCGGTCATCAGGCATTTAGGCTCCTTTTCGGTAACTGCCGCGGCGAAATCTTCGACCGCACGCAGCGGCAGGCGGTTGATGCGGGCTTCCGTCTGGATATAGGGATCGTCAGGGGTCTCGGTGATGACGTGGCCGTCTACATAGGTCAGCACGCCGATATGGTATTTGCGCGCCAAAGAACCAATGACCGGGATGATCTCCGGGTCGAGGGTCTTTTCATAGACGATCTGATTATTGGTCAGGTCAATAACCCGCGCGCCGTTATACGAGAGGATAAAGCCGCCGTATTTGTCCATTTCCAGCTCGTCTGCCAGCGGACGAACCCCTTCGGTCGGACGTCCGGAGGCGAGGATCAGCCGCAGGCCCTTTTTCTGGGCATCCATCAGGGCTGTTTTGGTTTTGGGCGTGATGATCTTCTGCGAGTTGGTCAGGGTCCCGTCGATATCCAGGGCCAGGAGTTTGTACTTCATTTGCAGTCTTCCTTCCGTTTTCTGTATGATATGCTGTCTTTATTATACCCTGTGGGGACGCCGCCGTCAAATGCAAAATATGAAAAAGGAGGATTTCCCGGGCAATATTCTTGCCGGGAAAAGAAAAAGATGGTATACTGTGCTTGACACAAATGGTGAAGGGCGGTTTTTGTCGTGAAATGTTTTGCGCCGGTCAGGACGGACAGTTCAAAAATTTTGATACTGGGGAGCTACCCGTCTCCCCTTTCCTTTGAGAGCGGATTTTATTATGGGCACCCGCGCAACCGGTTCTGGCCGATGCTGGCGGAGTTGCTGGGAGAAGCACGGCCGGAGAGCGTCGAGGAAAAAATCGCTCTGCTCAAAAGGCATGATATCGCGATTTGGGATGTGCTGGACAGCTGCGAAATAAAAGGAGCTGCGGACGCCTCTATCCGCAACCCGGTGGTCAACGATGTCCTGCCGCTTGTGGAAAACTCCCATATTCAGGCGGTGTTCTTTAACGGCGCAAAGTCGGAGGAGCTGTATAAGCGGTACTGTCCGCCGCTGCCTGTCCCTTCTTTCCGGATGCCGTCGACCAGCCCGGCCAATGCCGCCTGGAATATGGAGCGGCTCAAAGGGCAATGGAAAAAGATTTTGGAATATGTAAAATGAAAAACGCCCGGCTGAACAAAAACAGCCGGGCGAAAACTTTATTAGCCGAGATGCGCATTATATGCATCTGCAATATTGTTGAAGTTTTTCATCATCAGATAATGGGCGATGAGATTGCCGATGCCGCACAGCAGGCTGCCGATGACTGCCCAGAGCAGATAGGCCGTGCCGTTTTCTTCACAGAAAACGTTGTTGCAGTCGGCAAGGCGTTTCATCCGGTTGCCCTGGCGGTAGAGCCAGTACCAGCTGTAGATGCCGCAGGTGATGATATCCAGCAGTACGACTGCCGTCGGGTCGGTGAAACAGCCGTCGTCCCCTGCCATCTGGTTTAAGTCCTTGGTCAGCTGATACATATAATAATAAAAATAAATGCCGCAGGTGATGAAACTAAGCAGAATGACCGTGATAAAGTTTCGCTGCTGGATCATAGGAAACAACGTCCTTTCATAGTAAAGTTTGTGCCCATCGGAGCAGTCCGGGAAGGAATGCGTCCGCATTAAACTGCATCGGTGCGGTGTCCGGGAAGAGGAAAACCATCCGGGCTGCGTATACGCCCAGATAAATAAACAAAAACAGCAGGTAAAAGGCGGTATTGGCCCGTTCTGAGCGAAAGATGCGGCCGTTTTTCCACAGGCTGAGGGCAATGAGCGGTACCGTCACCGGCCACAATGGGTGCATCCGGAAAGCCTCCGCAAAATCCAGCCGCAGCGCCGCGAGATATGCCCGCGTCATGCCGCAGCCGGGACACGGGATGCCGGTCAGATGATAAAACACACAGCCTGTGTCCAATATCAGCAGAACAGCGGCTATGGCCAGCAGCCCGATGGCAATTTTTTCCATAATCTTCATGTTTTTTATTCCTAAAAGCCGTATATCAGGCCCGTTTATCACATAGTAACATAGTCGGACTGCTTTGTCAATTATTCTTCGGAGAATTTAAGAATTGACTTTTTTGCCGCAGCGTGATAAAATAAACACCGTGAGCAGGCTGTGTGGCAGCGTGTTTTTACATGAGGAAAGTCCGAGCATCACAGGACAGGATAGCTGCTAACGGCAGCCGAAGGCGACTTTAGGGAAAGTGCAACAGAAAGAAACCGCCGGGGTGACCCGGTAAGGATGGAAAGGCGAGGTAAGAGCTCACCAGCGGGATGGAGACATCCCGGCTATGTAAACCCTATCCGATGCAACACCGACTGGAAGGTTATCGCTGGTCCGGCGCTTCCGAAAGGTGGCTTGAGCAAGGCGGCGACGTCTTGTCGAGATAGATTGTCACACTCGACAGAACTCGGCTTACAGGCCTGGTCACGAATTTAAAAATAAATCCCGCTGCTTTGACGGTTCGGAGCAGCGGGATTTTTGCATATATATGGGTCTGTGAGGCCCGGTCTGTCTCCTTTTTCTTAAATTTTGTCGTTTTTTCCTTAGATTTTGCATACCCCCTTGTTTTCTTTTTGGGTTTATGTTAGCATGAATACAACAAAGAAATCCCGGCGCCGGAATGAAATAATCATCCGGCTCATGCAAATCTTTTCTGAAGGAGGGAAAGATATATGTGGCAGTATCTGATTTGGATCGGCGTATTTGTCGTGGCGCTGGTGGTGGAAGGGCTGACGATGCAGCTGGTGTCGATCTGGTTCGCAGTCGGCGCGCTGGCTGGGCTGATCGCGTCCTTTATCACCGATTCGCTGACGGTGCAGTGCACGCTGTTCGTGCTTGTTTCGCTGGCGCTCTTTCTCAGCACGAGACCGCTGGTCAAAAAATGGAATAAAAAGCCGGCAGTCCATACCAACGCCGACAGCGTTATCGGCATGGAAGGCGTCGTCAAGCAGGAGGTCAACACCCTGCTGGGCACAGGGCGCGTATATGTAAACGGCCTGTCCTGGGCAGCAAGGTCCGATGTGGTCATCCCGGTTGATACCAAGATCGTCGTTTTGGAGATGAAGGGCGTTACCCTGACGGTCAGACCGTCGGACAATGAAGCGTAAATTTTCCCGCAAGGTGCGGGTAATATAGGAGGAGATTTATATGAAACCGTTACTTATCATCCTGGGCATTATCCTGATCATCCTGCTTATCCTGATCTCGAACCTCAAAATCGTTCCGCAGGCGCAGGAATATGTCATTGAACGGCTGGGTTCCTACTATACCACATGGCAGACCGGCCTGCATTTCAAGATTCCCTTCATCGAAAGAATCGCCAAAAAGGTTTCTTTGAAGGAAAATGTAGCCGATTTCCCGCCGCAGCCGGTTATCACCAAGGATAACGTTACTATGCAGATCGATACGGTCGTTTTCTATCTGGTGTCTGACCCCAAGTTATTCACCTACGGCATCGACCGGCCCATTTCGGCAATCGAAAATCTGACCGCGACTACCCTGCGCAACATCATCGGCGATCTCGATCTGGATACGACCCTCACCTCCCGTGACTATGTCAACTCCAAGATCACGACGATCCTCGACGAGGCGTCGGATAAATGGGGCATCAAGGTCACCCGCGTGGAGCTGAAAAACATCATGCCGCCCAGAGAAATCCAGGATTCGATGGAAAAGCAGATGAAGGCGGAGCGCGAAAGACGTGAAGCAATCCTGCAGGCGGAAGGCCGCAAAAAGAGCCAGATCCTCGTGGCAGAGGGCGAAAAAGAGTCGCAGATCCTGCGGGCTGAGGCTGAAAAGGAAGCCGCGATCCTGAAAGCGGAAGCGGAAAAGGAAAAACGGATCCGCGAAGCGGAAGGCCAGGCACAGGCCATTATGATGGTGCAGAAGGCCAACGCCGACGCGCTCAAGCTCCTGACCGAGGCTGATCCTTCCGGCAAAGTCCTGACCCTTAAGAGCCTCGAAGCGCTGACCAAGGTCGCAGACGGCAAGGCCACCAAGATCATTATCCCCAGCGAAATTCAGAACATCGCCGGTCTGGTCACATCTCTGAAAGAATGTGCCGACGACGGCAACATGGCGGAATAACCCCAATATGAACAGGCGCTGCTGCACGCGGCGTCTGTTTTTTTCATATAATGTGATCTCATTTCTTGACAAGGGTGTTTTCCTGTGATAATATGTTAGTATGCGCATTTTACATACATATGTATTTTATGCAAATACAATTATTGCGCAGGTGTTTTTGATGTATGGCACCTGCTTTGGAAGGAAGCTGCAGTATGAAATATCTCGTTCTTCTCTGCGATGGTATGGCCGACACGCCGGTGGAGGCGCTGGGCGGCAAAACGCCGATGGAAACCGCATATAAGCCGAATATGGACGCTCTGGCGCCCAAATCCACGGTCGGCATGGCCAAAACGGTCCCCGACGGCATGAAGCCCGGCAGCGACGTTGCAAACCTCTCGGCGCTCGGATATGACCCTGCCGGCTGCTATACCGGCCGCTCTCCGCTGGAAGCCGCCAGCATCGGCATCGACCTCTCTCCCACCCAGTACGCCATCCGCTGCAACCTCGTCACCCTCAGCGACGACGAGCCTTATGAAGAAAAGATGATGGTCGACTACTGCAGCGACGATATTTCGACCGAGGAAGCCGACCAGCTGATCCGCTGGCTGGACGAAAAGATGCCGGAGGGCGTCAAGCTCTATACCGGCGTCAGCTACCGGCACTGCTTTGTCTGGGACAATGCCGAGGAGGATATCGGCGAACTGACGCCGCCCCATGACATCTCCGGCAGGAAGGTCACGCAGTATCTCCCTGACCCGGAAAAAGCCGGGCTGCTGCTGGATATCATGAAGATGAGCAATAAGCTGCTGCCGGAGCATCCGGTCAACAAGGCCCGCGTTGCTGCCGGAAGACGGCCTGCCAATTCGATGTGGCTGTGGGGACAGGGACGCAGGGCTGCCCTGCAGGACTTTACCGATAAGACCGGACTGAAAGGCAGCGTTATTTCGGCTGTCGATCTGATCAAAGGGATCGGCGTGCTGTCCAACATGCAGGTCATCGATGTGGAGGGCGCGACCGGCTATATCGACACAAACTTTAACGGCAAGGCTGCTGCGGCGATTCAGGCATTCAAAGACGGCAGTGACTTGGTTTATGTTCATGTGGAAGCGCCGGACGAGTGCGGCCACCGCGGCGAAACGGAAAACAAGGTGCGGGCGATCGAGCTGATCGATGAAAAGATTCTGGGGCCGGTCAAAGCGGCGCTGGAAGAGATGGGCGACTATAGGATCATGGTGCTCCCCGACCATCCCACTCCCCTCGCCATTAAGACGCACTCCGCTGACCCGGTGCCATTTATGATCTACGACAGCACGGCAGAGGTGAAGGGTACGCCGGTCTTCACGGAAAAGGCCGCAGCGGAAACGGGGCTTTTCCTCCCGCAGGCTTGCAAGTTGATGGATCTGCTGACAAAATAAAATGAAGCTCAAACCGGCGGTGCTCCCGTGCGCCTGCCGGTTTTTTGTGCAGAAATACGGCAGAAATTTACAAATAATCTCAGGAACTTACAAAACTTGAAAAAATATTGCCAAGCCTGGCTATATATGTTACAATAATTAGGTAAAGTGCTGAGGAATCTCCGGTATGTCCGCAGGGAAATAAGTAAAATGGCGAATAAACAGGAGTTTCCAATTGCAGGTGTATTTCCATAAAGAGATAGAAAGGAAGGATTACTTCATGGCACAAAACAAAATCGCGCAGTTCTTTTCTCCGCGCGATATGACCACCGGGAGCACGTCCAGCGCGATTATCCAGTTTACGATTCCGCTGCTGATCGGCAATATCGCCCAGCAGCTGTACAGTACCGTTGACTCGATCGTCGTCGGACAGTATGTCGGCGACAATGCTCTGGCGGCTGTCGGCGCCAGCGGACCGGTCACTAACCTGCTGCTGGTGTTGTTCGTCGGTATTTCGACCGGCGCCGGGATCATGGTCTCGCAGTTTTTCGGCGCCCGGGACAAGCAGATGCTCTCCAAGACGATCGGCAACACGCTGGTCATGACGCTGCTGGCCGGTATCGCGATGATGCTGATGGGCGTATTTTTATCCAGGCCGTTTCTGGAACTGCTGGATACGCCGGCGGAGATTCTGGACATGGCGGCTACATATCTGCGCATCATCTTTATCGGCATAATCGGATTCGCTTTTTACAATATTCTTTCCGGTATTCTGCGCGGCCTCGGCGACAGTTTTATGCCGCTGGTTTTCCTGCTGGTATGCTGCGGGCTGAATATCATCCTCGACCTTCTGTTTGTGGCAGGCTTAAAGATGGGCGTTGCGGGTGTTGCCTGGGCGACCATCCTCTCCTGGGCGGTTTCGGCAGTCCTCTGCTTTATCAAGATCATCCGTATGAAGGACGAGCTGGCGCTGACGAAGGAAAGCCTGAAACTGGACGGCCATCTTTGCAGAGACCTGATCCTGCTGGGCCTGCCTTCCGGTGCGACACAGGCGATCTTCTCCCTGTCGATGGTCGTCGTACAGTCGTTGACCAACTCGATGGGCACCGATGTTATCGCCTGCAACGTCATTATCATGCGTGTGGACGGTTTTGCCATGATGCCCAACTTCAGCTTCGGCATGGCGATGACGACCTTCGTCGGCCAGAATGTCGGTGCAAACCGGATGGACCGCGTCGAGGAAGGCACGAAAAACGGCCTGAAAATGGGCGTTGGAACCGCAGTTGTTTTGGTTCTCTGCCTGGTTTTCTTCGGCAAGTATCTGATTGAGATGTTTACCAGAACCGAGCACCTGATTGAGCTGAGCATCAATATGCTGCGCGTACTGGCGGTCGGTTATGTCGCCATGGCGGTAACGCAGATTCTGTCTGGCGTCATGCGCGGTGCCGGCGATACGGTCAGCCCCATGTGGATCTCCCTTGTGACGACGGTCGCGATCCGCGTTCCCCTCGCCTATCTGTTTGCGTTCCTGACCCGCAATGAGGCCAGACCCCACGGCGAACCGATTGCATTGTTTTTGTCGATGCTGATCTCCTGGCTGGGCGGTGCGCTGATCACCTTCCTCGTTTACAGAAGAGGCAAATGGAAAGCCAAATCGGTTACCAAGAAAAAAGCACGTTAACCTTCGTATTGAAAAAGCTGTCTGCTTACCGGCGGACAGCTTTTTTGTTCTATCTCCCCTGTTCCCGGCATATTCTATCTCAGTCCCGGCGCAGGGAAGCCGGACGAGTAAAATGGCGATCAGAAAGGGTTGATGTATGTGCCGGAACTGAAGATGACAAGAGAAGAACTTTGCCTTGCAGAGGTACTGCTGGATACGGCGGCGGAACAGTCGTTGGATCTGGATTTTCTGCTGCCGGATTATGAACCGGAGGTCTTTCGGCTGCTTAAAACGCGGGTGCAGCCGGTTGTGCAGCAGATTCATGTGAACGGAAACCGGCTGGAGCTGGGCGGCGTGTGCAATGTCAGTGTCCTTTATCTCGGTGAAGACCAGAACACGCTGCAGGCCGCAAGGCAGTCCGCACCTTTTTCCAAAACGCTGGAGCTGCGGAAGGCCGCTGACCCGGACTGTCTGGTTCAGTGCGTTCCCCGGTGTTATTTTGTCAACGCGCGTGCGGTCAGTTCGAGGAGACTTGAGGTGCGCTGCGGCATCAGTCTGCGCACAAAGGTCATGGCGCAAGTGACGCAGCCGGTCGTATCGGACGCCATCGGGGAAGGGATTCAACTGCACAAAACACCGGTCACCTGCTGCGGCAGGCGAATCACGGCGATGAAAAGCTGTACTATGAGCGAGGACCTGGAGCTGGGACAGGCAAAACCTGCTTTTCACAGCCTGCTGGACGCGTCCTATCAGATCATCCTCTCCGAAAAGAAGATCATGGCAAACAAAATGATCGTCCGGGGAGATTTGGTGACCCGTATCCTCTACTGCCCGGAGAACGGCGGCAGGCCGGAGACGATGGAATGGAGCGAACCGGTCAGCCAGATTATCGACCTGCCGGGGGTGGATGAGGATTTTATCTGCGATATCCACGCCGATCAGGTCAACGGCACCTTTGAGATGGTGCGGGGTGACGGTGAATGCCGGACGCTGTCGGCCGAGTGGACGATGCTGTTTACGGCGGTCTGCGACCGGAATGAAGATAAATATATTGCGGACGACGGGTTCTCCTGCCAGTTCGCCTCCACGCCTGTGGTGGAAACGGTGCCGCTGGGAAGGGTCGTGACGGCTCTCAGCCAGACGGTGCCGGTGACGGCCTCGATGGCGGTGCAGTCATGTGAGAATCTGCTGGCGCTGCTGCCCACGATGGGCGAATATTCCTGCCGGTCGGAAGAAGGAAAGCTCATCCTGTCGGGAACGGTGGAGGTCACGGCGGTCTACTCGACGGCGGACGGGATTATGACGGCGGATAAATCGGTCCTGTTTGAAACTGGGGTGGATGTCCCTGTAAGCGAGAATATCAGCTTCTCGCCGACTGTTGCGGTGTCCGCTGCCAGCGGAACGCTGAGCGGTGACGGAATCGACCTGCGGCTGCAGCTGGTTGTCAGCGGAAACGTTTACCAAACGGTCAATGCGCGGATGCTGACCGATCTGCAGGTGGATGAGAACCAGCCGCTGACCCGGTCGGACGCAGCCCTGCGGATTTGCTATGCGGAGCCGGGCGAGAACCTCTGGGAGATCGCCAAGCGCTGCCGCACTTCCCTGCCGGCCATTATGGAGGAAAACGGCCTGGCGGACGAACGGCTGCCGGAGCGGCAGATGCTGCTGATCCCGATGCTGCAGGAATAACGAAGGAGGCTGGAATATGGCAGATATTTATGAGGATATCGCGCGGCGCACCGGCGGAGACATCTATATTGGCGTCGTCGGGCCGGTCCGCACAGGCAAAAGCACCTTTATCAAGCGGTTTATGGAGACGCTGGTACTGCCCCGGATGACCGACGCGGCCAGACGGGAACGGGCAACCGACGAGCTGCCCCAGTCGGCCGCCGGGAAAACCATCATGACGACCGAGCCGAAATTTGTGCCGGAACAGGCGGCGGAAGTGCAGCTGGGCGACCATGCAGTCATGCGGGTGCGGCTGATCGACTGCGTCGGGTACATCGTCCCCAGTTCGCTGGGGTATTTTGAGAACGAGCAGCCGCGGATGGTGCGCACACCCTGGTTTGATGAGGAAATTCCGTTCAATATGGCGGCGGAAATCGGTACCGGCAAGGTCATCACCGACCATTCGACCATCGGGCTGGTCATCACGACCGACGGCTCCATCAGCGATATTCCCCGGGATGAGTACGAGGAGGCGGAACAGCGGGTCATAAGCGAACTGGCCGACCTGAATAAGCCGTTTATTATCCTGCTCAATGCGCGGGAGCCGGGTTCTCCCCGGGTGCAGGCGATGCGGGCGGAGATGGAGGAAAAGTACGGGCACCCGGTTTTAGCGGTCAGCTGCATGAACATGGGCGAAAAGGAAATCACCGATATCATGCAGCAGATTTTGTACGAATTTCCGCTGCGGGAAGCGGAAATCTTTCTGCCGCGGTGGATTTTGTCGCTCAAAAATGACCATTGGCTGCGCAAAGAAGTCTTTGACCGGGTGCGGGACGCGGCAGCTTCCATCCATAAGCTGCGGGATGTGCGCGGGATGACCGAGGCGCTGTCCGGCTGTGAGCAGATTCAGCGGGCGGAAATTGATCAGATCGACCTGGGCGAAGGGTCGGCGAAAATCCGGATCACCCTGCAGCCGCAGCTGTTTTACCGGGTACTCAGCGAGACGACCGGACTGGAACTGAAAGATGAATCGGAGCTGATGCCGCGGCTGATGGAACTGGCAGAGTGCCAGAAGAAATACAACCGCCTGCGGCACGCCCTGGACGAAGTCGAGGCGACCGGGTACGGCATCGTCATGCCGGAGATGGAGGAACTGCGGCTGGAGGAGCCGGAAATCGTCAAGCAGGGCGGCAAATACGGCGTCCGGCTGCGGGCCAGCGCACCGTCTATCCACATGATGCGTGCGGAAATCCAGACCGAGGTCAGCCCGATTGTCGGATCGGAACGGCAGTCGGAGGAACTGGTCATGGGGCTGCTCAAGGAGTTTGAGGAAAACCCCAGCAAAATATGGGAATCGAATATCTTCGGGAAATCGCTTCACGCCCTGGTCAACGAAGGGCTGCACGCAAAGCTTGCCCGGATGCCGCAGGACGCCCGTATGAAGCTGGCGGAAACGATCGAGCGGATTATCAACGACGGGTGCAATGGGTTGCTCTGCCTGATCCTATAGCGTAAAAAACCTCGCGGCGTTAAATTGCTGCGAGGCTTTTGTTTATCCGAGGTATTTTGCAAGAA
>CAMAJC010000020.1 GCA_945835425.1 uncultured Clostridia bacterium | reverse complement strand
GCAGTCCCCATCTTCCCGTCGATCAGGCAGCGCAGGCAGACGCCCTCCAACGACGAGCTGGAAAAACGGTCGACCTCACCGCCGAAAAAGCCCAGCTGGTCGGAGCTGTTTGCCTGATAGTAAAGTTCATAATCGGTGATATGCTGTGCTTTGGCGTATTCCGCCGCAGCCGCGCTGAACTGAGCAAAATTCATAGCTATGTCCTCCCTTATTTGCGGCCGCCGACCGTAATTTCACTGACGCGGATCATCGGCTGTCCGACGTCGGTCGGAACCGAACCGCTCGACGCGCCGCAGACGCCCTGTTCCCGGCGGAGATTCATACCGACCATATCGATGTTGCGGATGACCTCGGACCCTTTTCCGATCAGGCTGGCGCCGCGGACCGGCTCGCAGATCTGACCATGCCGCACGATATATCCTTCGTTGACGGCAAAGTTGAATTCGCCGGTGACCGGATTGACCGAACCGCCGCCCATCTTTTTGGCGTAAAGGCCGTATTCGATCGATTTGATGATATCCTCATCCCTGTCGGTGCCGGGAGCGAGGAAGGTGTTGGACATACGGGAGGTCGGCGCAAAGGTGTAGTCCTGACGGCGGCTGCTGGCGGTGGACTCGATGCCCATTCTGCGGCCGTTGAGCTTGTCGACCATATAGCTTTTCAAAATGCCGTTTTCGATCAGGACACGTCTGCGGGAAGGCGTGCCTTCGTCGTCGATGTTGACGGTTCCCCATGCGCCGGGGATAGTGCCGTCGTCGATGGCGGTGACTTTCTCCGAAGCGACCTTCTGTCCCAGTTTGCCGGAAAATTCCGACAACCCTCTGGAGACCGATTCCGCTTCCAGCGAATGGCCACAGGCCTCGTGGAAGATAACGCCGCCGAAACCGTTGTCGATGGCGACCGGCATCCGTCCTGCCGGGCAGTAACCGGCGTGCAGCATCGTAACGGCCTGGCGGGCCGCATCTGCCGCTGCCGCTTCGATATCGATCTCATCAAAGAATTCGTAGCCTTTTGACGCACCGGGCGCAATATATCCGACCTGGTTCTCGCTGCCGGCGCTGGCGACCGCATTGATCAGGATGCGGCTGCGGACCTGGCGGTCAGAGACCTTCAGCCCGTCGGAAGTTGCGATCAGGATGTTGCGGTCATAGTCCAGCAGCCGGACGGTGCTCTGGCTCACTTCGCTGGAGTATTCTCTGGCAGCGCGGTAGGCGCGTCTTGCGAGGACAATTTTGTCTTCCAGCGGGATGGAAGAACCGATCCTTGCGGCCGGACTGATGTTGGCGCAGGTCGAGTCGATCAGCCGGATTGTCTTTTCCTCGCTGGAAACGGCGATGGCCGCAGCCGCTTTTGCAGCCGCCGACATAACGGATTCTGCGGATAAGCCGCTGGAGCAGGCATAGGCGCAGCGCAGGCCCTTAAAGACACGGACGCCGACACCGACGCTGTGCTCTTTGAGCGCGTCTTTCACATTGTCATTGACCAGCTGCACAAGGCCGCGGGTCGTATTTTCTGCAAATATTTCGGCGTAATCGGCGCCGGTGGAGACAGCCTTTTCGAGAGCTGCTTCCAGGATACTGGTTGGGATCATGGAAATATCCTCCTGTCTAAAATTGCAGCGACCCTGAAAACCAGAGTCGCTGCAGATGGTTCGATGGGTTATGTGGAAGTAAATGCTTAGTGGGTAATCAGCTCCGGAGCCTTTCTCTGCAAGTAGTTATACATAGCTCCGTACAAATTGGCGCTGCTGCGGTAAAAGCAGGGCTGTACATCAATATCGGTGACAACCGACAGGCCGTATTTCATCTTCTCGATTTCCCTGACAGCCGCCTGCAAATCTGCAATCAGCCGGGGCTCCTTGCTGATGCCGCCGCCGATGACAATGCGCTCCGGGTCATAGATATTGGCTACGTTGATGATCAGATGGACGTTATCGGTGATAAACTCGTCGTACAGCATCTTGATATCCGGATCCCCTTCTTCCAGCAGCCGGAACAGCTCAAAGCCGTTCATTTCCAGATCGGGATACTGCGGGCCGACAGCCTTCGCTTTCAGTTTGTCGACATACTGCGGGGCACTCATTCCCATCATCGACATATAGAGCATGTCATGTTTTTTTGCGCCCTTCATGATTGTTGCCCGTTCGACGATCCCTTCGGTCGAGCAGGTAAAGGTTGCTGCGCGGGTCACAAAGTTGCTGCCGCCGCCAGTGATGACAGCGGAAAATTCGCCGGCGCCGAAATGCTTGCCGCGGTGGATTTTGCCGTCTTTGATGATGCCGCCGCCGATGCCGGTCCCCAGAACGATTGCAACGCCGTCTTGGCAGTCCTTAAGGTTGCCTTTCCAGGCTTCAGCCAGAGCCGCCGCCTTGCCGTCGTTTTCAACGACGATCGGAACCGGGCAGCGTTCCTTCAGCACTTCATACAAAGACATATTCTGCAGCAGATGCAGATAAGCGCCGCCGCCGTAAAGAATACCGGTATCGATATCCAGCGTGCCGGGAAAGCTCATCGCGATCCCTTCAATTTCGTCTTTGAACTGATCATAGATCTGTCCTGTTACTTCGATAAATTGCTCCAGGCTTTCACGGGGTGCCGGGACTTCTCCTGTATGCGATAAATTGGACTGATCGTCCATAATGCCATATTTGATCGCGCTTCCGCCGTAATCCAAAACCAGACACTTCATATGTAGACCTTCTTTCCTTAGTGAACCAGCTCAGGGTGATATTTCTGCAGCCAGTTAAACATTGCGCCGTACAGGTTTGCACTGCTGCGGTAGAAACAGGGCTGTACATCGAATCCGGGCACGGCGATCAGATACTGCTTGGTGATATCCGCGACCTTCTTCTGCAGGTCGGCAATCAGGCGCGGTTCCTTGCTGATACCGCCGCCGATGACGAACCGGTCGGGGTCACAGACGTGGGCCAGCGTGACGATCATCTGCACCAGAGAGTCGAGCAGCTCTTCGTACAGTATCGTGATATCCGGGTCACCCTCTTCCAGCAGCTTAAACACCGTAAACCCGTTCATCTCCATATCGGGGTACTGCGGCCCTTTTACGAGGCTGCGCAGCCGGTCGTGCTCGACCTTTGCCGATTCACCGGCAAAAGCCATGTAAAGACTCTGGCGCTCGACACCCTTCATAATGGCTGCCCGCTGTACAAATCCTTCAGTCGAGCAGGTATAGGTCGCAGCGTTGAAGATGCCGGGTTTTCCGCCGGTGATCACATAAGAAAATTCACCTGCCGCAGCGTGGCGTCCACGATAGACCTTGCGGTCTTTGATGATGCCGCCGCCGATGCCGGTGCCCAGGATGATGGCGATACCGTCGGTGCAGTCCTTGAGGTTGCCGTTCCAGCATTCCGCCAGAGCCGCCGCTTTGCCGTCATTTTCCAGCGCGACCGGGACAGGGCAGCGTTCATGGATCAGATTGATGATATTATAGCCTTTTAAGATATTCAGGTATGCGCCGCCGCTGACCAGGACGCCGTCGTCCGTAAAGGTACCCGGCATACTGATGGCGATCCCTTCCACCTGATCGCGGAAACGATCGTAAATCTCCCCGGTTTTCGAGATATATTCTTCGACCGAATGGTTGGGAGCGGGAATCTCTCCCTGATCGGTCAGATTGGCATCGGTATCGATGATGCCGTATTTCAGCGCGGTTCCGCCGTAGTCAAGCACCAGGCATTTCATAAACTTTCATCCTTTCAGCGAATAGAGGCATTTTGAGCTTCACGCTATTACTATAAGAAACATTATAGCAAATATAGGCAATATCTGTCAATGGTTTTCCCTGTATTCTGGCCAACAGTACCGAATACGGATTATTTTTTATATGAATCCCTGGAAACGCTGTACCGGTAACAGAGCGTTTTTTCTGCCTGCCCGGTGAAGTCCGGTCCCATAAAGCTGTCTTCCCGTTCCATGCCCAGCCGCTCCATCAGATGATGAGAGCGAACATTCCGGGCGTCACATTCGGCCATGACCCTTTCGGCGATTCCTTTCCGGAAGGCATAGCTTACCAGCGCGGCGCAGCTTTCATAGGCATAGTTTTTCCCCCGGTATTTGCGGTTGAAAACATAGCCCAGCTCATATGTCCCGTCCTGTGCAGGCGCAAAGTAAAGATTCCCGATCATTTTGCCGTTGGACTGCAGGCATACGGCGAAGAAAGCGGCGTTATTGGCACGGTTGGCCGCTTCCAGCCTTGCATCTTCCTTGGAATATACATCATACGGTTCATAATAGACAGTCTCCGCGTCGGACAGGTAGTCGTACAGATCCTGCCAGTCGTCCGGGTGCATCCGGCGGATAACCAGCCGGGACGTGACCAGACGGAAAGTCAGTGGGAACATCGTGCATACTCCTTTCTGTTTTTAAAAAGCGCCGCAATGTGGAGACAATGCGGCGCTAAGTGTACTTATTACAGGATAAATCCAACTTTTTTCATGACTTTTTCGAGCGTGCGGCGGCTGATTCTTTCGGACAGCTCCGCGCCTTTCCGGTAGCAACTTTCCAGGTACGCTTTATCAGCCATCAGACGGGCGTATTCTTCCCGAACCGGCCGCAGGTGGTCAGCGACAGCCTCGCCGACAGCGACCTTGAAGTCGCCATACCCTTTTCCGGCAAACTCAGCGGTGATTTCGTCCATCGACTTGCCGGTGACAGCACCATAGATGGTCATCAGGTTGTTGATGCCGTCCTTGCCTTCCCGGTAGCAGACTTCCATCTCCGAGTCGGTGACAGCCCGTTTGAATTTCTTGATGATCTGATCTTTCTCGTCGAGGATCAGGATGCAGGCGTTGGGATTTTCATCCGACTTGGACATCTTCTTGGTCGGGTCCGCCAGAGACATGATCTTTGCACCGGCTTTAGGGACGTAGCCTTCCGGAATCTTGAAGACGTTGCCGTAGATGCCGTTAAAACGATTGGCGATATTGCGGGTCAGCTCCAGATGCTGGGTCTGGTCAGCACCGACCGGGACGAGATCCGCCTGATACAGCAGGATATCCGCAGCCATCAGGGAGGGGTAGGTGAAAAGGCCGGCGTTGACGTTGTCGGCGTGTTTGGCGGACTTGTCTTTGAACTGGGTCATGCGGGACAGCTCGCCGAACTGGGTATAGCAGGACAGAACCCAGGAGAGCTGAGCATGGTTTTTGTTCTGGCTCTGGATAAAGACGATGCTCTTTTCCGGGTCGATGCCGCAGGACAGGAGCAGTGCATAGCAGGACAGGATCTGCTGCTTAAAGACCTTGGGGTCCTGCCGGACGGTGATCGCGTGCAGGTCGGCGATCATGTATGCGCAGTCAAACTCATCCTGCATCGGCGCCCAGTTTTTAACAGCCCCGATATAGTTGCCCAGCGTAAAGACGCCGGTGGGCTGGATACCACTCAAAATTGATTTTTTCTTCTGCTGCTGTTCCATTATAAACAGCTCCTTTCATCGATTTTTACGAGGAAAAGGGAATCGCAATGTTTCGTAATACTCCACATTGCTCAAAAACAAAAAAGGCTTTCTTCCCGACTGGGAAAAAAGCCTTCAAAGCTCTTATAAAGCCACCCAAATCTTCGTACCAACATACGCGTTCCCTCTTAACGGCGGGAAACACCGTCGGATATTACTCGGGACTGCCCTTTCTTTCCGCCCTCATGAGCCCATTCGCCGGAATCTTTCTGCCCTGTTTCCACCAATTCAGGACTCTCTGCAAGAAAAACGCTCCGGTTACTCTTCTCAGTCATCGGTTTATGTTATCAGTATAGCACCGGGAATCTGTATTGTCAAGGTGCTGGGCAGTTTTTATGCCAGCGTTTTGATATCATAAAGGTAGGGCGGGCTGCCCTCAGCCCGCCGCAATGGGATTACAGATGGGTTTGCAAAGTGGGTTTTATTCCCCGAGGAACTCATGCAGCGCTTCACCCAGCAGCTTGGTACCGGCGACCAGCTTTTCGTCGGTCGGGGTCGAATAGTTCAGGCGGAAGCACTGGCTGGGAGAACCTTCGACGACATTAAACGCGATGCCAGGAACGATCGCAACGCCCTTTTCTTTTGCAAACTGAACAAACTTCAGCATATCCGCACCTTCCGGCAGAGTGCACCAGAGGAACAAACCGCCCTGCGGGACCGTATATTTGACGCTCTTCGGGAAGCCCTTGCGGATTTCGTCCAGCATCAGGCCGCTCTTATGGCGGTACAGGTCGCGGATCATCTGGATATGTCCGTCATAATCATATTTTTCCATAAAATCAGCGATCAGAATCTGGAAGAAGAGGTTGGAATGGGTATCGACGGCCTGTTTGCCGACGGCCATCTTGTCCAGGATGGGCTTTGGCGCAATGACGAAGCCGAGGCGGATACCGGCGGACATGACCTTCGAGAAGGAGCTGGTGTAGATAACGATGCCCTCGGTGTCCATCGATTTGAGGGTGGGAATGTCTTCCCCATCAAACCGCAGTTCGCCGTAAGGGTTGTCCTCCAGAATCATGACGCCGTGTTTGCGGCACAGCGCATAGATCGCCTTTCTCTTTTCCAGCGAGGTGCAGGTGCCCAGCGGGTTCTGGAAGGAAGGGATCGTGTAGAGCAGCTTGACATTTTTGTTTTCTTCCAGAGCCTTTTCCAGCGCCTCAATATCCATGCCGTCGTCCTGCATCGGAATGCCAACCAGATGGGCATTATAGGAACGGAAGGTGTTCAGCGCACCGACGAAAGCCGGGTCTTCGGAAAGGATGGTGTCCCCTTCGTTGACCAGGACTTTGGTGGAGAGGTCCATGGCCTGGGTACCGCCGGAGATGATCATGATATCGTCGTTTTCCGTGCCGATGCCGTATTTTTCTTTCTGCCGCTGCATAACCAGCTGCCGCAGCCGGGGATAGCCCTCGGTGATGCCGTACTGGAAAGCGAAGCCCGCGTTGTTTTCAAAAATATCGTTGGCGATCTCCTGCATCTCCTTGACCGGGAAGGATTCCACCGCAGGGTTGCCCGCGGCCAGCGAGATCACGTTCGGGTCGCTGTTTTTCAGGATCTCACGGATCGCGGAAGGATGCAGATTGCTGATTCTGTCGGAAAATGTGTAGTTCATGTTCATTCGACCTTTCGAAAATTTATGACTGTGTATTTGCGTCAATTGCCGCAGTGCTGACGGTGATGCCGTCCAGTACTTCCCGGCCGACGACTTCCTCCAGCAGGCTGTCGATATAGCCGAGGCTGAAGCTTTCATACCGGGCGCGCACGCCGTGGGCGGCAGCCAGCTCGTCTGTATAATCATCCAGCAGATAGATGCGGTTGTTGCGGTAACCGGAGTCGTAATGGGTGACGACCGGGCTTAAGGAGTAATCCGTCAGGGTCACTTCCCCACCCTCTGTTTCACGGGTTACGGAATAATCCAGCACACCGCCGATCAGGCAATAGGCATCCGACTGCGCAGATGCAAAGTTTCCCAGGGAATAAGCGATCAGCGCCGTTCTTCCATCCTCTGTCACCCGGGTCTCCACCGGCTGCAGGACATGGGGATGGTGGCCAATTACAATATCAACGCCCCAGTCGGTCATCTTTTCGGCCAGATATTCCTGCCGGTCGGTCGGCGTGAAGGAATACTCATTTCCCCAGTGAACGTTCATCACGACCACATCCGCCAGCCGGTCTGCCTCTTCGATCTGTGCCTGCAGCCGCGCCATTTCCTCGTTGTCCAGCGCCTGCACCAGAACAACGTCGGAACTGGAGGAAAGCGACAGTCCGTTGGTCAGCTCGGTCATGCCGAGGAACGCGAAGGTGATCCCGTTCACTTCCATCGTGCGGATATTCTGATAATCCGCTTCATTCTGGTAGACGCCGGTCGTCAGGACTTCTGGATGCTGCTCCTTCCAGAACGACAGGCACTCCTCCAGCCCGGAAGTTCCCTGGTCAAGGCAGTGATTGTTGGCCAGGTTCAGCACATCGAAGCCGCACTGGTCGATGACATAGTCCGCCAGTTCAGGCGGCGAATTGAAGCAGGGATAGGTCGCAACTTCCCGGCTGGGCGCGATGACCGTTTCCTGGTTCAGTGTTGTAATGTCCGCGCCGGACAGATACCCGGCGACATTTTGATACAGATAGGCAAAGTCATATCCGCCGTCCTCCGAACGGGCCTGCGCCTGTTCATACAGCGACGAATGGATCAGATTGTCTCCGGCCGACAGCAGGCGCACCGTCTGCGGCTCCCAAACCGGCTCGCTGGATTCCTCTGAGGACACCTCCGGCAGAGATTCTTCCGGCTGGGAAACTGGTTCCGGCATTGCACGGAAAGCCTCCACAGCGGCCTGTTCTTCACCGGCCATGGTGCAAAAGGCCGTCTGGACGCTGACGGTCAGCAGCAATCCGACCAAAAGAGTGATAAGTAGCTTTTTCATATAGATTCCCTATGGCAGCGGGCCGACAAAGCAGCCCTTACGGTAAGCGATTTCTTTGGCCTGATTTTCACACGGTACAGCAGACTAAAGATAATCATATTTTAGCACATCACATTACAAAATTCAAGCAATTCTGCAAAATACCTTGTCCGTGCAGCAAAAAGACCGGAGCGCTTACACACTCCGGTCTTTCTTCCATATAAATACAAACGTGGATCAAAAATTATTTGATCATGCTGGCAACTTCATCAGCGAAGTTGTCTTCACGTTTTTCCAGGCCCTCGCCTTTTTCCAGACGGGCAAATGCGGTCAGAACCATCTTGCCGCCCATAGCTTTAGCCTGTGCATCCAGGTAAGCCTGTACGCTCATCTTCTCGTCCTTGACGAAGGGCTGCTCTTTCAGGCAGGCATCCTTGTAGAAGTTGCCCAGCTTGCCCATAACGATGCCGTCTTTAACCTTCTCGGGTTTGTTAGCCATCTTGGGATCGTTGTCCATCTGCGCCTTGATGATCTCTTTCTCTTTGTCCAGAACGTCAGCGGGAACTTCTTCCTTCGCGAGGTAGGTGGGGTTGGAGAAAGCAACCTGCATAGCGACGTCTTTCGCAGCAGCCTGGAAGCCCTCTTTGTCAGCGAGGTCGGTGTCAAAGTTGACCAGAACGCCGATCTTGCCGCCTGCATGGACGTAAGAAACAACGTTGCCTTCCATACGGACGAAACGGCGAACCTTCATGTTCTCGCCGATGACCTGGATTCTGTCGCGGACAGCTTCTTCAACGGTCATTTCGGTGTTTGCGCAGGGCAGAGTCATCAGAGTCTCGACGTCAGCGGGGTTCTCTTTGACGATGGTAGCGGCGATGTTGTTGCACATCTCAACGAAGGTTTCGTTCTTGGCAACGAAGTCGGTCTCAGCGTTGACTTCCAGAACAACGCCGACATTGCCGTCGACAACAGCGACGACCAGGCCCTCAGCAGCGATTCTGCTGGCCTTTTTCGCAACGGCAGCCAGTCCTTTTTCTCTCAGGAACTCAACAGCCTTTTCCATATCGCCATCGGTAGCAGCCAGAGCCTTTTTGCAGTCCATCATGCCGCAGCCGGTTTTTTCACGCAGGTCTTTTACGTCTTTAGCGGTAAATGCCATGATAATATCCTCCTCAAATTTACGTTTCTCGCGGGTAAAAAACCCGATGGGAAGTCCCGATCGGGTTTTCATGCTTTACAGCTTATTCCTCGACGGGAGCTTCCTCAGCGGCGGGAGCGTCGCTCTGGCCCTGACGGCCTTCCATAACGGCGTTCGCCATAGCGCCGGCGATCAGCTTAACAGCGCGGATAGCGTCGTCGTTGCCGGGGATGACGTAGTCAACTTCGTCGGGGTCGCAGTTAGTGTCAACGATTGCGACGATCGGGATGTTCAGCTTTCTTGCCTCAGCAACCGCGATCTTTTCTTTCTTGGGGTCAACAATGAAAAGTGCAGCAGGCAGGGTCTTCATGTTCTTGATACCGCCGATGAACTTCTCGAGTTTCTCGATCTCCAGTTTCAGCTTAACAACTTCCTTCTTGGGAAGCAGCTCGAAAGTGCCGTCCTCTTCCATCTTGCGCAGCTGGGAGAGACGTTCGATTCTCTTCTGGATGGTCTTGAAGTTGGTCAGCATGCCGCCCAGCCATCTGGCGTTGACGAAATGCATACCGCAGCGCTCAGCTTCCTCTTTGATGGAGTCGCCAGCCTGTTTCTTGGTACCAACGAACAGGATCTCGCCGCCGTTTGCGGAAACTTCACGAACGAAAGCGTAAGCTTCATCCAGCTTCTTAACGGTCTTCTGCAGGTCGATGATGTAGATGCCGTTTCTTTCGGTGAAGATATAAGGAGCCATTTTGGGGTTCCATCTTCTGGTCTGATGACCAAAGTGTACGCCAGCTTCCAGAAGCTGTTTCATAGATACTACTGCCATTTGCGTAGTCCTCCTGTAAAAAAATTTGGTTTGTCCGATTTTATGGAAACCGGAATCCACCGCGGCGTGTGCTGCGCGACCAATACAGTTTGGCACCCTGCGCAGGCAAACATAGCCACGTGCGTAATGCGTGTATTATTTTAGCATGACTGGGCGTATTTTGCAAGCAGATACAGCCCTGTTCACGAAAATTTTACAATTCAAATGCTTCTGTCAGAGCTGCGATGCATTGGTCGGAGTTTGCGCCGTCCACCAGAACCGAAATATCGACCGACGAAGTCGTGATCATCAGCACGTCGGTGCCGCACTGTTTCAGCACCCGGAAAACGCTGGCGGCGATGCCATGATATTTGGGCATTTCCTCGCCGTAAAGAGAAATCTTTACATTATTATGGCTGAGCAGCGGACGGACCGAGGGGTACTCGGCGTTGATTTCATTGGCAAGCTTTGCGATTTTGACCATGTCGTCGCTGCTGGCCGTAAAGGAAACGGATACATAAGAACCGGTCAGCGGAGACTGGGAAATCATGTCGACGTTGATTCCCTCTTCGTCCAGCCGGTCGAAGATTCTGCAGATAAAATCGACATTGGCGGGGACCTTATTCAGGGTGACCAGCGCTACATCGTGCATAACGTTCAACTTGGTGATAACCTTCAATGGTGTTCTCCCCTTTCGTTTGTCAGAGCAGATCGGACATCGTGTAGATGCGCGGCTCTTTGGTGTTTGCCAGATAAACAGCGGCATTGACGGCGCCGACTGCGAAAATCTCACGGCTCATAGCCGTATGCTTCAGTTCAATGATCTCGTCCCGGCCGGCAAAGATGATCTCGTGTTCGCCGACGATGGTGCCGCCGCGGACGGAAGAGATGCCGATCTCGGTCTTTTCGCGTTTTCTGCGGACAGAGTGGCGGTCATACATATAAGAATGCGGCTCATCCAGAACCGTGTTGATGGCGTCGGCCAGCATCAGCGCTGTTCCGCTGGGCGCATCAATCTTGCGGTTGTGGTGCTTTTCGACGATCTCGATATCGAACTGGTCGCCGAGGAAAGCGGCTGCTTTTTTGGCAAGCTCCGCCAGCAGGTTGATGCCCAGGGACATATTGAAGGTGAAAAAGACGGGGATCTGCTCGGCGGCCTTATGGATTTTCTCGGTCTGTTCAGGCGTGTAGCCGGTGGTGGCGATAATCAGCGGCAGCTTATGGGACAAAGCATAGTCAAGAAGCGCATCCAGCGACGCGGGATGGGAAAAATCAACAATGACATCCGCATCTTCGGTGCAGGCGGCAAAATCCGTATAGACCGGGTAAGGCTTCGCCGGCTCCGTCGCAATGTCAAAACCGGCGACTATCTGACAGTCATCGCGCTCCGCGACACAGTTTTCAATTACATGGCCCATTTTCCCCTGACAGCCGCAGAGAATTATTCTTACCATGGCAAATCCTCCTCTTTACACATCTTCTATAGTAAGGATTATTGATTCACACGCCTTTTCATTTTCTCAAAACCGCATTTAGGCGTATGAATCAAAAGTAATCCAGCGAAAACCCGACCTGTATTTTCGCAGGCCGGATTATGATTTATCCTGTTAGGGAAGCTCTGATTTATTTGACTCCCTGCCTTTTCGGAGGCGTGTTCATGCGGCTTTTTCCCCGCCGAAGGCGGGGAAAAAGCCTTTAATCAGAGTTTCTTTAGTCGATCAGGCCGTGTTTGCGCATGACAGCGGCCAGCTTTTCCTCCGCTTCCGGCGCCATATCGATGAGCGGCAGACGGCAGTGCCCTGCTTTCCAGCCCATCAGGTTCATGGCGGCTTTGGCCGGGATCGGGTTTACATCGGAGAACAGCGCCTTGACCAGGTCGAGGTACTCCAGCTGGAGGGCGGCGCTTCCCTTGATATCGCCGTCGAAGAACTTCTGGCAGATATCGTGGGTCTCTCTGGGGCAGGTATGGGACAGAACCGAGATAACGCCGATACCGCCGACCGACAGGATCGGGACGATGATGCCGTCCTCGCCGGAATAAACATCCAGATCATCGCCGCACAGGGCCTTGATCTCGGAAATCTGTTCAAGATTGCCGCTGGCCTCTTTGATAGCGACGATGTTCGGGATTTTGGACAGTTCCTTGCAGGTGGCAGGGGTGATGTTGACGCCGGTTCTGGAAGCGACGCTGTACATGATGATCGGCAGGCTGGTCGCTTCGGCGATTGCGGTATAGTGGGCGATCAGACCTCGCTGGGAGGTCTTGTTATAGTACGGGGTGACGACCAGAAGACCATCAACGCCGATTGCTTCACATTCCTTGACCATCTTGATGGCAAAGGCGGTATCGTTGCTGCCTGCGCCGGCGATGACCGGCACCCGTCCCGCGACATGATTCTTGCAGAAGCGGATGCAGTCGAGGTGCTCTTCCTCGCTTAAGGTCGCACATTCGCCGGTCGTGCCGCAGACGATGATGGCGTCGGTGCCGTTTTCGATCTGCCAGTCGATCAGGCG
>CAMAJC010000019.1 GCA_945835425.1 uncultured Clostridia bacterium | reverse complement strand
CCTTCCCCTCCTAAATTCAGTGATCATTATTTCTGCCTAAAATCTTGTTTCCCTAATGGACGAGTTTGTCCAATATCTGCATTGAAAAAAAGTGTTCGTTCCTGTAAAATAATAGTAGATAATCTGTTGTCATGGCAATGGCGCCGGGCCGCGGGGATACGCGGTGTGCGCCGAAAACGGCGCCGGCTGGAAGAGCTGTCCCCGATCCATGGGGAGAGTGAGCTGCAAGCTAAGGTGTTTGGTTTGCGGCTTTTTTCGTTTTTCGGCGCGGCTCCATATGGCTTGTCAGGAAAGGATTTTGCATATGAAAAAAGTTGCCGTTATCATGGGAAGCGACTCCGACTGGGGCGTTGTGAAAAAGGCGGTTGCGACGCTGAAGGAATACGGCGTGCCGGTTGAAGCGCATATCATGTCCGCTCACCGCACTCCCACCGAAGCCGCGCAGTTTGCTGCCGGTGCGAAGGACGCGGGCTTTGGGGTCATCATCGCCGCTGCGGGTATGGCTGCCCATCTGGCCGGTGTGCTCGCCGCCCATACGACCCTGCCGGTCATCGGAATCCCGATTCAGTCCGCCGGCCTTGGAGGGCTGGACGCCCTGCTCGCTACGGTTCAGATGCCCTCCGGTATCCCGGTCGCGACAGTCGCCGTCAACGGTGCCGCCAATGCAGCCTTCCTGGCGATTCAGATGCTGGCGCTCTCCGATGAGGAGCTGGCAAAGAAGCTCGCTGACAACAAGACCAAAATGGCCGCAGGCGTTGCCGAAAAGGACGCCCGCATCGCCGCCGAAGCAGACGCGATGTAATGCTTGTTCATCCCATTATATATATACCTTGAAAGGAATGTTGATTCACATGGAAAAACTGGAGCAGCTCTACGAAGGCAAAGCAAAAAAGGTTTACGCCACTTCTGACCCCAACCTCGTCATCGTCGACTACAAGGACGACGCGACCGCGCTGGACGGCAAGAAGAGAGGCACCATCGTCGGCAAAGGCGTCATCAACAACAAGATGTCCAACTTCATGATGCAGAAGCTGGAAAAGGTCGGCGTTCCGACTCATTTTGTTGAGCAGCTTTCCGACCGCGAGACCGTCGTCAAGAAGGTCTCCATCGTTCCGCTGGAAGTTATCATCCGCAACATCGCTGCCGGTTCCTTCTCCAAGAGATACGGCGTCGAAGAGGGCACCGATCTCCGCATCCCGACCATCGAGTTCTCCTATAAGAACGACGACCTCCATGACCCGCTGATCAACGACTACCACGCCATCGCTCTGGGCCTCGCTACCCCCGAAGAGATCGAGCAGATCAAGACCTACGCTTTCAAGGTCAACGACATGATGAAGGAGTACCTCCTGGGCCTGGGCATCATCCTGGTCGACTTCAAGCTCGAGTTCGGCAAGACTTCCGACGGCACCATCGTCCTCGCTGACGAGATCAGCCCCGACACCTGCCGTTTCTGGGACGTCAAGACCCATGCGCATCTGGACAAGGACCTGTTCCGCAGAGACCTCGGCGGCGCTGAGGAAGCATATCAGGAAGTCATGAGACGCCTGATGGGTGAATAAAAATCGCCTGACTTATATTCTGTAGCGGCGGTCTTTGACCGCCACCGTTACAGGAGCGTTTTTCCCTGTTCAACCAAATTCATGCGGATTTTCCGAACCATTACCGAAAGGAATAAATTTGATGAAAAGCTACAGCGAAAGCTATAAAGCAGCCGGCGTCGACGTTACCGCCGGTTACAAGTCCGTTGAACTGATGAAAGCCCATGTCGCCAGAACCAAGACCTCTGCCGGTATCGACGAGATCGGCGGCTTCGGCGGTATGATGGCGCTGGACCTGACCGGCATCGAGCATCCGGTACTGGTCTCCGGCACCGACGGCGTCGGCACCAAGCTCAAAATCGCCTTTATGCTGGACAAGCATGACACCATCGGCATCGACTGCGTCGCCATGTGCGTCAACGATATCATCTGCTGCGGCGCAAAGCCCCTGCTGTTCCTCGACTATATCGCCTGCGGCAAGAACTACCCCGAGAAGATCGCCGAGATCGTTTCCGGCGTCGCAGAGGGCTGCGTTCAGGCAGGCTGCGAGCTGGTCGGCGGCGAGACTGCAGAGCACCCCGGCATGATGCCCGAGGATGAGTACGACCTGGCAGGCTATTCCACCGGCGTCGTCGACCGCAGCAAGGTCCTCGATAAAAACACCGAAGAGACCGGCGACGTGCTGATCGCCCTGCCCTCTACCGGCGTCCATAGCAATGGCTTCTCCCTGGTCAGAAAGGTGTTTGACATCGAAAACGCCGATCTGAACGCTTATGTGCCCGAATTGGGCGCGTCCCTGGGCGAGACCCTGCTGACTCCCACCAAGATCTATGTAAAACCGATGCTTACCCTGTTTGACGAGGTAAACGTCAAGGCTGTCGCGCATATCACCGGCGGCGGCTTCTATGAGAACATCCCGCGTGCCCTGAAAGAGGGCCTGTCCGCCAAGATCGCCCTGCAGGACGTCAAGGTCCTGCCGATCTTTGACCTGATCCGCGAAAAAGGCGGCATCTCCGAGCACGATATGTTCAACACCTTCAACATGGGCGTTGGCATGGTCGCGGTCGTTTCCCCCGCCGATGCCGAGAAGGCAATCGAAGTCCTGAAAAACCAGGGCATCGATGCTTACCGTCTGGGCGAACTGGTTCAGAGCGACGAGGGTGTCATTCTGTATTGATGCCGGGGAGTCGCAGCGTATAACTGCGGCTCCTTTTTTGTTTAGTGTGAAGAGTGGAGAGCGGAGCGTGAAGAGTGGAGAGTGAAGAGTGGAGAGTGGAGTTATGGTGTGCCGCGGATCGCGGCACGATTTAATGGCGCTGCTCCCGAAAGAGAACAGCGTTATTTCGTGCGTAATGCTCTCGCTCCCAATTTTTGCTTCTGTACTCCTTTTTCCGGCGCGGTTCAGTGGGCGGTCTGTTCACTCTTCACACTCCACTCTTCATATAGGTAGGAGTAGATATATGAAAAACATTGTTGTTCTCGTTTCCGGCGGCGGCACCAATCTGCAGGCGCTGATCGACGCGGAAAAGCGCGGGGAACTTGGCCCGGGGCACATCTCCTGCGTCATTTCCTCTTCGCCGAAAGCCTACGCCCTTGAGCGTGCCGCAAACGCCGGTATCAAGACCCGTGTCCTTCCGAAAAAGGGCGTTGAGCGGGAAGAATATACCGCCCAGATGGTCGCGGCGCTTCAGGAAGAAAAGGCAGACCTCGTCATCCTCGCGGGATTTATGGTCATTATGAGCAGTGCGCTCACCGACGCTTTCCCCAACGCCATTATGAACGTCCATCCGGCGCTGATTCCGTCCTTCTGCGGCCCGGGCTATTATGGACTCCATGTCCATGAAGCGGTGCTGGCCAGCGGCGTCAAGGTCACCGGTGCGACCGTCCACTTTGTCACCGAGGTCTGCGACGGTGGCCCGATTATTTTGCAGGGCGTTGTGCCCGTCGAAAATGACGATACGCCGGAAGTCCTCCAGCGCAGGGTCATGGAAAATGTCGAGTGGAAATTGCTGCCCAAAGCGGCGAGACTTTTCTGCGAAGACAAAATCCGCGTCGAAAATGGCATTGCAAAAGTTTACGAATAACCACCAAGAAGTCTCCGGAGAGGCAACCGGCGCGCAGAGCGCCGGAGTAGCGTTTTTAGCAAACTAACGGAGACAGTGACAAGAAAGTTTTTGAGTTGTCCGCAGAACAACGCAGCTTCTTTTCAAAAAGCTGGCGGAGATTCGACCGGCGCGCAGAGCGCCGGGGCTGTGTTCTCAGCAAACTAACGGAGACAGTGACAAGAAAGTTTTTGCCCAGCTTTTTTCAAAAAGCTGGTATTAGCAAATAGGAAAGGATTGTTATACATGATCGATCTGGCAAAAGAGCTGAAAGAAAATGCGTATCCTGGACGCGGCATTGTCATCGGCCGCAGTGAAGATGGCAAAAAGGCCGTCGTCGGCTACTTTATCATGGGCAGAAGCGAGAACAGCCGCAACCGCGTCTTCGTCGAGGAACCGGACGGCATCCGCACCGAGGCGTTCGACCCCAGCAAGATGGTCGACCCCAGCCTCATCATCTATCATCCTGTCCGCAAGGTCGGCGACACGCTGGTTGTGACCAACGGCGACCAGACCGATACGGTTGCCGATTATCTGCGCGAGGGCAAGACCTTTGAGGATGCGCTCCGCACCCGCACCTTCGAGCCGGACGGCCCCAACTGGACGCCCCGTATCAGCGGCATGGTCGAGAAAAACGGCGATTACCGCCTGTCCATCCTCAAGAGCGCTGACGGCGACGAAACCTCGACCCAGCGGTTCTTCTTTGAGTACACCGACCCCAAGCCCGGCATCGTCCACTTCATCCACACCTACGAGTGCGACGGCAACCCCATCCCTTCCTTTAAGGGTGAGCCGCAGGCTGCGAAGATCACCGGCTGCATCAACTGCTTCACTAAGCTGCTCTGGGACAACCTCAATCCCGACAACAAGGTGTCGCTCTACACCGCATTCATCGATCTGGAGACCGGCGAAATCGAAACCCGCATCCTGAATAAAAATCAGTAATATATCTTCATCCACATAGAAAGGAACGGTACATTTCATGAACGAACTCGCACTGAAATATGGCTGCAACCCCAACCAGAAGCCTTCCCGCATCTTCATGGCCGACGGCAGCGACCTGCCGATTGAAGTTTTGAACGGCAAACCCGGCTACATTAACTTCCTCGACGCTTTCAACTCCTGGCAGCTGGTCAAGGAACTGAAGGAAAACACCGGCCTGCCCGCAGCCGCTTCCTTTAAACACGTTTCTCCCGCAGGCGCGGCTCTGGCTATCCCCATGAGCGAGACCCTGAAAAAAATCTACTTCGTCGACGATATGGGCGAGCTTTCTCCCATCGCGACCGCTTATGCAAGAGCGAGAGGCGCTGACCGCATGTCCTCTTACGGCGACTGGATCGCCCTGTCGGACGTCTGCGACGAGTCCTGCGCGAAGATCATCGCCCGCGAAGTTTCCGATGGCATCATCGCACCCGGTTATACCCCCGAAGCGCTGGAAATCCTCAAATCCAAGAAAAAAGGCGGCTACAACGTTGTCCAGATCGACCCGTCCTATAAACCGGCTCCCATCGAGACCAAGCAGGTCTACGGCATCACCTTCGAGCAGGGCCGCAACGAGTTCAAGATCGACGCTGACCTTCTGACCAACGTCGTCACCGACAACAAGGACCTTCCCGACGAGGCCAAGCGCGACCTGATCGTATCGCTGATCACCCTCAAATACACCCAGTCCAACTCGGTCTGCTACGTCAAGGACGGCCAGGCCATCGGCGTCGGCGCAGGCCAGCAGTCGCGCGTTCACTGCACCCGTCTTGCCGGCAACAAAGCGGACAACTGGTACCTCCGTCAGAACCCGAAGGTTCTCGCCCTGCCTTTCAAGAAGGGCATCCGCCGCGCTGACCGCGACAACACCATCGACGTGTACATTTCTGATGATTATATGGACGTTCTGGCAGACGGCATCTGGGAGAACTTCTTTGAAGTCAAGCCCGAACCGCTGACCCGCGAAGAGAAACGCGCATGGCTCGACACCATGACCGGCGTAGCGCTGGGCTCCGACGCATTCTTCCCCTTTGGCGACAACATCGAGCGCGCCCACAAGTCCGGCGTCGCTTATATCGCCCAGCCCGGCGGCTCTATCCGCGACGACAACGTCATCGAGACCTGCAACAAGTACGGCATCGCCATGGCCTTCACCGGCATGAGACTGTTCCACCACTAATATGAAATGAATAATGAATAATTAAGAATGAATAACGAATAATTAAGGTAGTTTTGCTGCGCAAAACGGATTTAATTGTTATTCATTCTGAAAAGCAGAGTGGGAGTATATCGTGAGACAGAATGCGTTATTGGAACGGTCGCTGGATTTTGCTGTGCGGATTGTGAAACTGCATCAGTTTCTGGGAAAGCAACGGGAATTTACGCTGTCTGGACAAGTGCTGCGGAGCGGAACATCGATTGGCGCGAATATTCAGGAAGCAAATTATGCGCAGAGTAAAGCTGATTTCATTTCTAAACTGCATATTGCTCTGAAAGAAACGGCGGAAACGGAATACTGGCTCTTAGTGTTGCAGAGATCCGGTTATCTTGGTGACAGAGGCGATTCCTTGTTGACAGACTGCCGTGAGCTAAAAAAACTGCTGATTTCCTCGCTGAATACGGCAAAGAGCAGCAGGTGACGTCTTTCTTTTAATCTGTTTTGCGAAGCAAAACTTCCATAATTATTCATTATTCACTATTCATTTTTCATTATTCATTAGTTTACAGACGGAGGGTAATAGAATGAAAGTCCTGGTTATCGGTTCCGGCGGAAGAGAGCACGCGCTGGTATTAAAGCTGCTCGAAAGCCCGCTGGTCGATGAGATTTGGTGCGCGCCCGGAAACGGCGGCATCAGCGCGGTGGCGCATCCTGTCCCGATCAAGGTCATGGACAAGGAGAATATGGTAAAATTCGCGGTCGAAAACGGCATTGAGTTTGTCGTTGTCGCACCTGACGATCCGCTGGCTGCGGGCATGGTCGACGCCTTTGAAGAGGTGCACATCCCGACCTTCGGCCCCAGAGCAAACGCAGCTGTTATCGAGGCCAGCAAGGTCTTCTCCAAGAACCTGATGAAGAAATACGGCATCCCGACGGCGCAGTACGAGACCTTTGAGGACGAAGCCGCCGCCATCGCTTACGTCAAGGCCCAGAACAGCTACCCGGCAGTCATCAAGGCAGACGGCCTGGCGCTCGGCAAGGGCGTTATCATCGCCCAGAGTGAAGCAGAAGCCGTCGAAGCCATCCACGAGATGATGAGCGAGGGCAAATTCGGCGATTCCGGCAGAAGAGTCGTTATCGAAGAGTTCCTGACCGGCCCGGAAGTTTCGGTTCTGTCCTTTACTGACGGACATACCATCGTCCCGATGATCTCCAGCAAGGATCATAAGCGTGCCAACGACAACGACGAGGGTCTGAACACCGGCGGCATGGGCACCATCGCACCGAACCCGTATTATACCCCTGAAATCGCTGCAGAGTGCATGGAAACCATCTTCCTCCCGACCATGAAGGCGATGAACGCCGAAGGACGGCCTTTCAAAGGCTGCCTCTACTTCGGCCTGATGCTGACCCCGAAAGGCCCGAAGGTTATCGAGTACAACTGCCGCTTCGGCGACCCGGAAACCCAGGTCGTCCTGCCGCTGCTGAAAACCGACCTGATGGAAATCATGCTGGCAATCTATGAGGAAAGACTGTCCGAGGTTGACGTACAGTTTTCCGATGAAGCCGCGTCCTGCGTCGTTTTAGCGTCCGGTGGCTATCCCGTCAGCTACAAGAGCGGGTATGAGATTCACGGTCTCGATGAAAAAGGCCAGGCTGAGGGTGTCATCGTGTATCATGCTGGCACCAAGCTGGAAAACGGCAAGTTCTATACCGCCGGCGGCCGTGTCCTCGGTGTTACTGCTCTGGGCAAAGACCGCGAGGAATCGCTCCGGAAAGCTTATGCCGCTGCGGAAAAGATCACCTTTACGGACGTCCATTACCGCCGCGATATCGGCAAGATCAAATAAATCTCACAGGGAAGAAAGGGCTGTTTTTGGAGCAGCCTTTTCTTCCTTTTTGCGCATAAATATGCTCAAAAAGGGCAAACCAAAAGAAAACCGAAAGGGTGAGGATATGACCGAACTGGAACAGGCCAGAGAATTTTTCATCAAGGACAAATTCGCCATGGTGACGACCGGTATCGAAATCGATGCGGTCGGGGAGAAGTACGCCAGATGCAGCCTGAAGCTGGATGACCGGCACCAAAACGCGACCGGCCATGTGATGGGCGGCGTGCTGTTTACGCTGGCGGATTTTGTATTCGCCGTTGCGTCCAATTTCAAACAACCGGTGACTGTGACGACCACCAGCCAGATCAGCTATCTCGGCACGCCCAAGGGAAATGTGCTTTTTGGCGAGAGCAGACTGCTGAAAGATGGCCGCCGCACCTGTTTTTATGAAGTGAGCATCACCGACGACCTCGGAAACGCTGTGGCGGTTGTGACCTGCAGCGGTTATCGGATATCAGAAGCCTGAAAACGGTGTGTGTGGTGCAAAAATCCCGGTTTTGTTACAATTCTTCTCGTATAATTGTTGTAATTTATCTGCCGGATATGCTATAATAACTATATAGTATGACGAATATACGGATAGGAGAGTTTGACATGATCGATTTGACAGCGAAGCCGTTTTATCTCGACCAGGAAGGGATCGACTGGGTCGAAAAAACAAAGAAAGCAATGACCTTTGAGGAGAAGATTGCCCAGCTTTTTATCGGCAGCTGTGCCGCCGGTGAAAATGAACAGGTCAAGGCTGATATCCTGCGCCATCCTTATGGCGGCCTGATGTTCCGTCCCGGAAACAGCCGGGAAATCATCGACACGGCCCGTTTTATTCAGCAAAATGTCAAGATTCCGATGCTGCTGGCGGCAAACCTCGAGGCAGGCGGCGACGGCATTGCTCAGGACGGTACCAACATCGGCAACCAGATGCTGGTTGCGGCCACCGGCGATCCGGAAAATGCCTACCGGCTCGGCAAGGTCGCCTGCTCGGAAGGGATGGCCTGCGGAATCAACTGGGCTTTCGCGCCGGTCGTGGATATCGACATCAACTGGCGCAACCCGATCACCAACGTCCGCACCTACGGCAGCGACGCCGACCGGGTGCTGGCTTGCGGCCTTGCCTACAAGCGGGCTGCGGATGAAGAGGGGACTGCGGTCTCGATCAAGCATTTTCCCGGCGACGGCGTCGACGAGGTTGACCAGCACCTGCTGACCAGCGTCAACAGCCTCAGCTGCGAGGAATGGGACGCGACCTACGGCAAGGTTTACGGCGGCCTGATCGACGACGGCGCACTGACCGTCATGGTCGGCCATATCGCGATGCCGGCTTATCAGAAGGCGCTGAATCCCGATTTCCCGGACGCCCTCGTCCCTGCGACCCAAAGCCCCGAGCTGCTGCAGGGTCTGCTGCGCGGCAAGCTGGGCTTTAACGGGCTGATCTGCACCGACTCGACGATCATGGCGGGCTTCTGCGTCGGAATGCCCCGTGCCCGGGCGGTGCCGTATTCGATCGAGGCCGGCTGCGACACCTTCCTCTTCTCCAAGAACATCGACGAGGACTTTGGCTATATGGTCAAGGGCTATGAGGAGGGCATCCTGTCGGAAAAACGGCTGGATGAGGCGCTGACCCGGATTTTGGCGACCAAGGCAGCCCTCGGCCTGCACAAAAAGACCCCGGAAGAGCTGGTTCCGGGCGAGGAGCGCTGGAACGCCCTGCCGCACGACACCTATGCGGCCTGGGCTGATGGGGTTGCAAGGGACGGCATCACCCTGGTCAAGGACACCGCCCATCTGCTGCCCATCTCGCCGGAAAAGACCAAACGGGTGCTGCTGGAGATCGTCGGCGAGAATATGACGAATGAGCTGGTGAAAAATGTCTGGAAATCGGCGCTGGAGGCCGAGGGCTTTGCGGTCAGCGTCTTTAAGTTCGACCTGATGAGCGCTTTCAGCCAGCCGAAAGGGACCGCGGCCTTTGCCGAAAATTATGATCTGGTCGTCTTCGTCGGCAACATCGAGAACACCTCCTGCCAGGTCTGCAACCGGATCAAATGGGACTCGGTCTACGGTCTCGGCGACGGCATCCCGTGGTTTACGGCGGAGGTTCCGACCCTGTTTGTCAGCCTCGCGAACCCGTATCATCTCCTGGACGTGCCCCAGATTCACACCTATGTCAACTGCTATTCCGGCGGCGAACGGGTGATCCGCCGCTGCATCGACAAGCTGACGGGAAAAGAAGCTTTCACCGGCGTCAGCCCCGTCGACCCCTTCTGCGGAAAGCCTTATCTGAAATATTGAGCCGACGCGCTCTCCTGTACGGCAGGAGGGCGCATTCTTTTATTATGTTCATAAAATAACCCTTGCTTTTCCACAGGAAAAACGATATAATAATAGCTGTATACGCGGGTGCACGGCTTCCGCGCAAATAACCAAAACGAGAATTGCAAGGCCTTTTGTTGGCCGCATTCCGAAAGGATGGAACTTTTTTGGGTATTATTTCTGCTATCTTCGGCTCCTACTCCAAGCGCGAGCTGCGCCGTATCGAGCCGATTAAAAACAAAGTCCTGGCGCTTGAGGACAAGTATAAGGCAATGAGCGACAAGGAGCTGCGCTCCCAGACCGCATATCTCCGCGGCCGTCTGGTGGACGGCGAGACACTGGACACGATTCTGCCCGACGCATTTGCAGTCTGCCGCGAGGCGTCCGACCGCGTCCTGAACATGAAACATTATCCCGTACAGATCCTGGGCGGCATTATCCTCCATCAGGGACGTATCGCCGAGATGCGTACCGGTGAAGGTAAGACCATGGTCGAAACCCTGCCGGCGTACTTAAACGCACTGGAGGGCAAGGGCGTCCATATCGTCACCGTCAACGACTATCTGGCAAAGCGTGACTCCGAGTGGATGGGCAAGGTATTCCGCTACCTCGGCCTCTCCGTCGGCCTGATCGTCCATGACAAGACCCCGGCGGAACGCCGCGAGGCTTATGCCTGCGACATCACCTACGGCACCAACAACGAGATCGGCTTCGACTTCCTGCGCGACAACATGGTCACCGACAAGCGCCAGATGGTGCAGCGTCCCTTTAACTTCGCGATCGTCGACGAGGTTGACTCGATCCTGATCGACGAAGCCCGTACCCCTCTGATCATTTCCGGCCAGGGAGAAAAGTCCACCGAGATGTACACCATGGCCGACCGTTTTGTCCGCGGCCTGACGATGACCAAGGTCGTCGAGCTGGACGTGAAGGAAGAAAATGACGATATCGAGGGCGATTACATCGTCGACGAAAAGGCAAAGACCGCGACCCTGACTCCGGAAGGCGTCCGGAAGGCGGAGCGCGCTTTCGGCGTCGACAATCTGATGGACCCCGAAAATATGACCCTGCTGCACCACATCAACCAGGCCATCAAGGCCCACGGCTGTATGCAGAACGAGGTCGACTATGTTGTCAAGGACGGACAGGTCGTCATCGTCGACGAGTTCACCGGCCGTCTGATGCAGGGTCGCCGCTACAACGAAGGTCTGCACCAGGCCATCGAGGCCAAGGAAGGCGTCCAGGTCATGAAGGAGTCCAAGACCCTCGCGACCATCACCTTCCAGAACCTGTTCCGCTCTTACAAGAAGCTGTCCGGCATGACCGGTACCGCTATGACCGAGGAATCCGAGTTCAAGGAAATCTACCATCTGGACGTCGTCGAGGTTCCGACCAATAAACCGATTGCCCGTATCGACCATGACGACGTTATTTATAAGAACGAGCATGGCAAATATCAGGCGGTTCTGGCTCAGATCGAGGAGTGCCACAAAAAGCACCAGCCCGTTCTGGTCGGCACCATCACCATCGACAAGTCCGAGATGCTCTCCAAGATGCTGAAAGCCCGCGGCATTAAGCATGAGGTCTTAAACGCCAAGTACCACGAGAAGGAAGCGGAGATCATCGCCCAGGCCGGTAAGAAGGACGCCGTCACCATCGCCACCAACATGGCAGGCCGCGGCACCGACATTATGCTGGGCGGTAACGCCGAGTATCTGGCCAAGACCGAGATGCGCAAAAAAGGCTACGACGAGCATATGATCAGCGAGGCGACCGGCTTCGGCGAGACCGACGACGAGGCAATCCTCGAGGCCAGAAAGACCTTCGCCGAGCTGGAAAAGAAGTTCAAGGAACAGATCGCGCCCGAAGCGGAAGAAGTGCGCGCAGCAGGCGGCCTGTACATCCTGGGCACCGAGCGCCACGAATCCAGACGTATCGACAACCAGCTCCGCGGCCGTGCAGGCCGTCAGGGTGACCCCGGCGAGAGCTGCTTCTTCCTGTCGATGGAAGACGAGATCATGCGGCTGTTCGGCGGCGAAAAGGTCCAGAATATGATGGAGACCCTTAAAATCGAGGACACCCAGCCCATCACCACCAAGATGCTGACCAACGCCATCGAGTCTGCTCAGAAGAAGGTCGAGGGCCGCAACTTCTCGATCCGCCGCAATGTCCTGCAGTTTGACGACGTTCTCAATAAGCAGCGCGAGCTGATTTATGAACAGCGCGGCAAGGTTCTCGACGGCGAGGACTGCCACGAATACATCCTGTCGATGATCCATGACAATATCCAGTCCACCGTCGACGAGTATCTGCCCGATACCGAAATTCACGACAACTGGAATATGGAGGGTCTGCGCGACCACTACCTCGGCATCATCACCGACAAGGACGACCTCCGTTACGACGACGTCAACGAGCTGGCGCAGGTCGAGAAGAAGGATATTGTCAAGCTCCTGGACGAAAAGGCCATCGCCAAGTACGAGGCCAAGGACGTCGCTTACGGCAAGGAATTCATGCGCACGATGGAACGCCGCATCCTGCTCCAGAACGTCGACCAGAAGTGGATGGACCACATCGACAACATGGAAGAACTGCGGCAGGGCATCTACCTGCGTTCTTACGCGCAGCATGACCCCGTTGTCGAGTACCGTATCGAGGGCTTTGAGATGTTCGACGCGATGGTCGCGGCCATCCGCGAGGACACCGTCCGTATGCTGCTGACCATGCAGGTCAAGTTCGCACCCCGCAACCAGGCTGTCCAGCTCGACCCCAATGAAAACATCGCGGTCGCGGAGGACTCCGACGGCACCGAGGCCAACGCCCTCAAGCCCACCGGCCCTGCTCCCGAAAGCAACGTCACGCCGGTTATGCCCAAAATGGTTTCCCGCAGCCCGGAAAGCCTGATGCGTGAGACGGTCGAAAGCCGTCCCGGCGAAAACGGTGAAAAGCCCAAGAAACAGCCTGTCCGCGTCCAGAAGATCGGCAGAAACGATCCCTGTCCCTGCGGCAGCGGCCTGAAATACAAGAAATGCCACGGCAAAAACCTCTTTAAGGACGACCCCGAAGAATAAGGACTAGCTTTTTGAAAAGAAGCTGCGTTATCCTGCGGATAACTCAAAAACTTTCTTGTTCGCGTGATGTCCGA